>JBCCTX010000121.1:0-20776 GCA_039197765.1 Bacteroidota bacterium | reverse complement strand
ATGGAACGATTGCGTCAGGAACGCGTCCTAAATCAGGAACAAAACCTCTTTTTGAAGGCGCTGATTGAAGCTTCTCCTGTCGGGATCATCATTCTGGATTTCGATGGATTCATTACCGATTGCAATCCAGAAGCCCTCAACCTACCCGGATTTGGCAACGAGGAAGTAATGGGAAAGCATTTAGGGCAAATTCCGGGTCCCCTTGGGATTGCCCTTGAGCAGGTATCTGTGGGTAGTTCCGAGATTATACGTGTGTCCGGCGTCCATATGTACAAATGCCAAAAGGCCCAATTCTTGGATAGAGGAGCCAAAAGACAGTTCCTGATTGTCGAGGAGCTAACAGAAGCTATCCTCGAATCCGAGAAAAATGCCTACGAAAAGGTAATACGGATGATGTCCCATGAGGTAAATAACTCTACAGGAGCCATCAATTCCATCCTCCACACATTCGAGAAAACCTTAAAGCAACAGAATCTACCTGATCACCTGGAAGCGCTGGAAGTAGCTATTACACGCAATGAACACCTAGGGCAGTTTATGAAAAATTTCGCCGAAGTAGTCCGGCTTCCGGAACCTCAAAAAACGAATACAGATATCCATAAACTTCTCATTCAGGTTTATACCTTGTATGCTGTGGAAGCTAAACGGCGAAACATCCAATGGCAATGGGATTTAGATACCGAAGACTTCATTGCTTCCATTGACCGTAGCCAAATTGAGCAGGTCTTGGTGAATTTGGTCAAAAATGCCTTCGAATCAATGGAAGCACATGGGCACCTCCTAATTTCCACTCGTGCCTCTGAGCGCTGCCTTATTATACAGGATGATGGCCCAGGAATTCCCCCCGAACTTCAAAACAAATTATTCACCCCTTTTTTCAGTACCAAAACACACGGGCAGGGCGTGGGCCTTACCCTCGTACGAGAAATTCTTGTCAATCATGGATGTAGTTTTTCACTATCTACTCCCAAACCAGGCTGTACGCAGTTTCGGATAGAATTCGAACTATAACCTAGGCTGCTGTTCTTGAATAAAGGACTTTTTACATTACGTTTTTAGAGCCAAGACATGATTACCAATATCCCATCTATTATCTCCTATATTTTACTCAGCTCCTGGCTTCTTCATTCCACAGGCCAATCGACTCAAAGGCTCAATAACACCTCTATTGATGGATATAGAGGAATTTGGTTTGAATTAGGACAAAAATATCAACACGGAGACAAGTACTCAGGACCACTTGGAACCTACACAGCCAAACATGTTCCCTTGGCTATTTTTGCGAAAGAAGTGGATAAGACATTCTTCGTCTATGGAGGTACCCTTTCTTCTGATAGCAGACACCTCCTATGCATGATTGGAGTCTATGACCACCAAACGGGTAAGGTATCCAAACCAACGGTCGTCCATGACAAAGAAGGGGTAGATGATCCCCACGACAATCCTTCTTTGATGATCGATAGCGAAGGCTATCTATGGGTATTTATAAGTGGAAGAGGTAGAACGCGGCCAGGATATAAATATAGGAGCAAAGCCCCCTACAATATCAGGGAGTTCGAGCAAATGCGTGAAGAAGAAATGACCTATCCCCAACCTTGGAACACGCAGGATGGATTTTTTCACTTTTTTACCAAATATACCGGAGTCCGTCAGCTATACATTGAAAAGAGCCTCGATGGAATTAATTGGTCAGATGATCAGCTCCTTGCAGCTATTCCTGTAAATCCCTACGAGAAATCAGGCCATTATCAAATCAGCAATGTCTACCAGGAGAAAGTGCTAGCTACTTTTTTCAACCGTCATCCCAACGGAATTGTGGACAGGAGAACCGATCTCTACTACATACAATCCCACGATATGGGTAAGTCCTGGACTACCGTCGATGGAAAAACCTTAGCTATCCCTTTGGCTAATCAGAAATCACCCGCACGTGTGGTCGATTACGCCTCTCAGAGCAAGAATATTTACCTCAAAGACATGGACTTTGATCCACAGGGCAACCCCATATGCTTGTACATTCGCAGTTATGGTCACGAGCCAGGGCCTCGGAGTGCTCCGTACCAGTGGTGCATTACCAAATGGAATGGTGAAGCCTGGGAAACCACATTAATCACTACTTCCGACCACAATTACGATATGGGTAGCCTTTTTATAAACGAGGAGAAGTGGCGAGTTGTAGGCCCCACTGAGCCAGGGGCCCAAGAATGGGGGGTTGGGGGAGAACTCGCCGTTTGGGTTTCAGAGGATTTAGGTAAGACTTGGAAAAAAGAAAGAGACCTTACCCGGTCCAGTCTTATGAGCCATGCCTATGTTCGTCGCCCAATAAACTACCAGGCTCCATTTTGCTTTTTCTGGGCAAATGGAGATGCGCATCACTTCAGTAAGTCCGAGCTGTTCTTTGGAGACTTTCAAGGGAATATATGGAAGCTGCCTTATAAAATGCATAAGGATTGGGAAAAGCCTGTACTCATAAATTGATCCCTCAATTAAGAGAAGCCCACAATCAACCGTTCTAGCTCTATAAAAGATAATACGCCTGTAGACTGTAGGCTCTTTCCCCTTTCCGGAGCATACAGCTATTAGCCTTCCTTATTCTCTTCTACTCCTTTTTTGACCTCTTTCCCTTCATTCATAATTTTGGTCTGGTGGCGGATAGATTCCTTGTGTACCAGCTGAAGGATTTCTGTAAGTAAATCCTCACTCAAACCCTTAGGGGTGCCTTGGTCCAAACGGTCGCGTATGATTTCATTCCAGCGGTCTGCCTGAAGAATGGTGATATTTTTGTCCCGCTTGTATTTCCCAATTTCACGTACCACTTTCATCCTTGATGCAAGGGTATCAATGAGCTGATAATCTATATCATCTATAAGTTCTCTGAAGGACTCTAGCCGGCTCATTTCCTGTGGATCATGGGCCTGGGGATCTCTGCGCACCAGTCCGGACATAATCGCTCCTAATCCCGTAGGAGTGACCTGCTGCTTGGCATCACTCAACGCTTTATCGGGATTGGGATGAGACTCTAGCATAAGGCCATCAAAGTTCAGGTCGTACGCCTTCTGGGAGACTGCTGCCAAGATATCTCTACGCCCACAGATATGGCTAGGGTCACATATCACCTGGAGTTGGGGGTAATGACGCTTCAATTCAATGGGAATCTCCCATTGAGGCTTATTTCTGTATTTACTTTCTCCATAGAAGGCAAAGCCCCGATGAATCGCTGCTATTTTCTTGATCCCGGCATTCTGTAATCTTTCCATAGCTCCTATCCACAACTTGAGGTCTGGGCTGATGGGGTTTTTTACCATTACGGGAACATCTACCCCTTCCAAGGCATCCGCTATCTCTTGAACCGCAAAGGGGTTTGTTGTCGTTCTGGCTCCCACCCACATAATATCAATCCCTGCCCTAAGGGCTTCGTATACGTGCTTCACGTTGGCTACCTCTGTACATACAGGTATACCTGTTTCCTTACCTGCAGCTTTCAGCCACTTCAAGCCTATGGTACCCACACCTTCGAAGGAATTGGGTCGCGTACGCGGTTTCCATATACCTGCACGTAGAATTCCGGTTCCATGCTGAGCCACACCTTTTGCAGTTTCCATTACCTGTTCAGGAGACTCTGCGCTACAGGGCCCTGAGATCAGTAGAGGCGTGGACAAGCCCAGGCCCCAATCTTCTATTCGTTGAATATCCATGGTATCTAATAATTATCGATTTGAAATTAGGGTTTGTTGTTTTGTTGTAGGGGAAGAAGATATCGGAAGGTCTGCTTCTTCTCCATCAAGAATTCTTCGAATTTCGTTTGCTTCCTTCATTAGGGACTGCGTACCATCAAAGTCTCCTGAAGCTATCAACTCTCGAAATAAGGTTATTTTTTCTATGTATTCATCTAATACATCTAGGATATTAGACGAATTTTGCTGATACACATCGCGCCACATTTTAGGTGAACTCTTTGCCAAACGAACCGTGGAAGCGAATCCTCCGCTTGCGAGGTTGAAAATGGTCGATTCACTTTTTTCCTTCTCCAAGACGGTAAGAGAAAGCACAAAAGAGGAAATGTGAGAGATGTGGGAAACATAGGCCGCATGAATGTCATGAGAAGCAGCATCCATGTAAATCAGATGCATGAACAAACTCTTAAATAAGCGCTCTGCCAATTTCAGGGCATCTGGATCACTTGCTTCTTTGTCGCAGATAATTGCCGCATTTCCCTGAAATAAATTCTTAACAGCTGCCATTGGGCCTGAGTACTCCGTTCCGGCCATAGGGTGAGCCAATACACACCTACCTCTACGGGAATGCCCTTTAAGCAGTCTGGAAATTTCTTCCTTTGTAGAGCCCATATCCATAACCACACACTGCTTAGAAATCCTAGTTAGCACCTGGGGCAAGACATCAACTATCGCCCCGACTGGTATGGCGAGCAAGATGATGTCAGATTCCCAGCAAGCCTGTTCTAAAGGGAGCACCTTGTCTACTAGGTTTCTATCTAAGGCCTGTTGGCAATGCTGCGCTGACTGGTCTACCCCTATCAACGAATTAGCGAAGCCATTTGCCCTTAGATCTAGCGCCAGGGAACCGCCAATGAGTCCTAATCCAACTACGGTAACTACCATTTCTTTCTCATTTTGTATCTCTCCATTGGAATTCAGGCAAAAAGACTTTTTCCAATTCGGTCTCTTGCCTCTCGTAATCGCTCTAACTTACTGCATAAAGATAAACGTATATATCCTTCTCCTTGCTGCCCGAAGATAAACCCTGGGGTAAGGAAAATAGATAGCGAATCCAGTATTTGATCCGAAAATTCGGCACTACTTGGCGTATTTTCAGGTATACGCGCCCAAAGGAACATACCTACTTGATCCTCTTGATAGGTACAGCCCAAGTTTTTCAGTATTTGTCGGGCCACTTTCCTTCGTGCTTGATAGATATCATTTCGCGCTTGATGCCAACTATCTTCCAATAAAAGGGCCTTCGATGCAGCAAGTTGAACGGGTAAGAACATACCCGAATCCATATTACTCTTTACCCTTAGGACCTTATCAATGTATTCGCTATGTCCTGCAACCATTCCGACTCTCCAGCCCGCCATATTATGGGACTTACTTAGGGAATTCAACTCCAGAGCGACTCCTTTTGCTCCATACCGAGCAAGAATACTCATCGGAGAAGGGTTTAGTACCAGGCTGTAGGGATTGTCGTTGACCAACAAAATTTTATGTCGCTGTGCAAAGGCAATAAGTTCATCAAAAAGTTCAGGATTAGCTGCAGTTCCCGTAGGCATGTGAGGATAGTTTACCCACATCATTTTTACCCCTGCTAACCCCTCTGTTTCCAGTTGTGCTAAATTGGGTAACCAACCGTTTTCCTCACATAAGGGATAGTGCCTAATCTTTGCCCCTAGCAATCGAGCAACGGACGTGTAGGTGGGGTACCCTGGATCAGGAACGAGAACACTATCTCCTGGATTGAGGAAGGCAAAGGAAATATGCATGATTCCCTCCTTGGAGCCCATAAGGGGCAATAATTCGGAATCAGGTGCCAAATGGACGCCAAAGCTTTTACCATACCAATTTGCAAAAGATTCCCTCAACTCTGGAATCCCCTTATAGGGCTGATAGGCATGGTTAGCTGGTTGTAAGGCTGATTCCACAAGGGTGTTGAGTACATCCTCAGCAGGAGATAGGTCAGGACTCCCTATTCCTAGGTTGATGATATCCTGGCCCTCTTGCACCCGACGACGAATCTCGCGCAATTTCGTAGAAAAGTAGTATTCCTCTACTTGGTTCAATCTATTTGCCGCGGGGATATTCATGGGGTAGATGTTTGAAAATCTGTTGCAAGAGGCTTTTCTCCCCGGGAGTATTCTCCTAGAATTTTCAGCTCACTCACCAGCGGTCGGATCGCATCGAGGGCCTGTTGGTATCGATCATAGGCTTCAAACTCGAGGTCTATATGGAAAAAGTATTGCCATTCGTGCCCTACCAGGGGCAAGGATTGAATCTTCGTAAGGTTCATGTCATAATGCCCTAGAATTGACAAAATCCCAGCAAGGCTACCTACCCGCTGGGACATTTTGGCCAAGTTGAAACAAAGGGAGGCCTTTTGAGGAGAAACTTCCTTCAGTAATTCACTTTCTTGGTGTACTAGAATCAAAAACCGAGTAAAATTCCTGGGATTGTCCTCTATAGCTTCCTCCATAACCGCAAGGTCGTACACACTCGCCGCGCGAAGACTCGCAATAGCTGCTCGGTTGGAAAGGGAAGCTTCTCGAATTTGTTGGGCACTTTGAGCAGTATCTTCGCTTTCAACCATTTTGATATGGGGAAATTTCCCCAAAAATTGCTGGCATTGATTGAGGGCCATTGGATGAGAATGGATTTCCGTTATCTTCTCCACTCTTGTTCCCGGCAATGCCATCAAATTATGCTGGATACGCAAATAGACCTCACCCAGAATGGTATAATCTGACTCCCTCAATAAAGCATAGTTAGGTAACAAGGAGCCAGCAACACTATTTTCAATCGCAATAATCCCAAAGTCTACTTCAAACGTATTTAACCTCCTGAAAAGCTTTGGAAAAGAATCACACATATCCAGTTCAATATCCTCCCCAAAAAATTTATGGGCCGCTATTTCGTGGAAGGAGCCTTCAACCCCTTGAATGGCAATTCGGCGAGCGCGTGTCGATGCAGGTATGGAAACTTCAGCTTTCATAGGACATAAAAAAAACGCCCTCCAAAATGGGAGGACGCTTGATTCAATTCTTTATAGTTAATACAAGGCCCTCACATCCCTCTAAAAAAATAATAGAAGTAAGCGTAAAAGGAACCAGTAAAACGAATGCAATTTTTCATACAGGTGCAATAATATGTAAAAAAAATGATAAGAAAAAGGCCATATTATTAAAAAAATAAAAGAGGGGCTGTTTCCAGCCCCCGTTAACCCCCTTAAAAAACCATATCTTTGGTTGATACAGTTAAAAGCCCTTATTGTTGATACAAATATATACCATATTTATATATTACACAAATTAAATTAAATTTTAATTGAAATTACCTCCCCTGTTGAGTCCGAAAAAGAAAAGCCATTCCCAAAAAAGGAGTGGCATTTATTGAAACACCCTAAGCGTATTAACTAGAAAAATAAGCCGGTATTATGGAGAAGAAAAGAAATTAATTTCCCTCAGATAGCTTGTCCTCCGCGTTCGCCTGTACGAATCCGGATACACTCTTCTAAGGGTGTAATAAATATTTTACCATCCCCTATTGATCCTCCTCCCGAACTTCTAGCCGTTTTGAGAATTGCCTCACAGGCAACAGAGACAAACTCATCATTTACAGCTATCTCCAAACGGACTTTGGGAGTCAGACTGGGAATCAATTTTTGGCCTCTATAAATCTCTTCTTGAACTTGCTGGCCGTGTCCGGCCACTCGACTTACGGTAATCCGGGAGATTTCCGCCTCGATCAAGGCTTCACGCACCTGATCCAATTTATTTTCGCGAATAATTGCAGTTATGAGTTTCATTGAAATACTGTTTAAGATTGCCCCCCAAGCCCCGCCCCTCTTAATGTTTCTGATTAGGTTGGAAAGTGTACTTTGATCGCTGGTCAAAGGTTACTGTGGACTATGGACCATTAAACTATGGACTACAGACCACCGACCATTTAATTTGGACTGAGCATCCCATATCCTCTTTCACCGTGATAGGCATCATCTAGACCTTGCATTTCTTTTTCTGCAGGGGCTCGAAGGCCAATGGTTTTTTCTACCAATAGCAACAGGATAAAGGTTAGTACTGCAGCATAGGCGATAGCAATTCCTACGGCTTGTGCTTGAACCCCAAATTGCTGCATCAGTGTCCAGTCTCCTCCTACAGCGGCAGCAGCCTCTTCCATCCAAGAAGGCCTTATAAAAAAGGTCAGTAAAAGTGCCCCTACTATACCTCCCACTCCATGAATACCAAATACATCTAGGGAGTCATCATACCCCATACGATTCTTTATAATGATGGCAAGGTAACAGACCAGAGAAGCTACAGCGCCTAAGACCAGTGCGCCTCCCGGCTGAACCACCCCAGCCGCCGGTGTAATCGCGACCAAACCAGCAAGGATTCCACTTACAAATCCCAAAGCAGTCGCTTTTCCTTGGTGAAAGCCCTCTATTAATATCCAGGCTAGTGCACCGGATGCAGCCGCAGCCTGCGTGGCAGTCAGCGCCTGTGCAGTACTTAATCCACTGGTAACACTACTTCCTGCATTGAATCCAAACCAACCTACCCATAATAAACCGGCTCCGATTAAGGTCATTACCAAATTATTGGGACGTAATGCCATTCCAGGATAACCCCGCCTTGCTCCGAGATAAATGGCCGCCACAAGACCACTTACGCCTGCAGAAATATGGACCACTGTACCACCAGCAAAGTCAATCGCACCATTTGCACCCAGGTTGAATAAATAGCCATCCTCTGCCCAAACCCAATGGCAGAGCGGGTTGTAGACTAGGATTCCCCATAGAGCTATAAAAATACAATAGCCTCTAAAGGTAACTCGCTCAGCAAAGGCCCCTGCAATCAGTGCAGGTGTGATGATAGCAAATTTCCCCTGGAACATGGCAAAAACATATTCTGGAATACCCCCTGAAATACTATCGTCAATTCCCTGCAAAAGGACATAATCGGGATTCCATCCAAACCACCCTCCCCATACATTTTCTCCAAAACACATAGCATACCCACATATCACCCATAAAACTGTCATAATCCCCATAGCTACAAAGCTGTGCATCATCGTACCCAGTACATTTTTGGTGCTTACCAGTCCTCCGTAAAACATCGCCAGTCCAGGTACCATCAACAGGACCAAAGCCGTTGAGGTAAGCATCCATGCAGTAGCTCCTGAGTCAATTTCCTCCTGAGCAAATAGACCGTTGATTCCAACAATCAGGAATAGAGATAGCAAACAAAAGCATCGTAGTAATCGCTTTTTCATGTTTTAAACCAATTAGTTTTCTTTATAAAAAATTTATAAGACGGAGGACAATTTAATTAATTCTGACATTCAACGAAATTGTGGCCCTAGGGACCTATCCACATTTGAATGTATATTTGTGCTATGCATACGGAACAAGGCAATTCCTCAAGTACGCTAAAACCAGAGCCAGATCAGCTGGTGGGTAGGGTGATTCAATCTACTGGGAGGAGGTGCCGTGTACAAACACCCGATAAAGCCATATATGAGTGTGCAATCCGAGGAAAGTTTAGGATTCAAGGCTTGAAATCTACCAATCCTGTTGCTGTTGGAGATCAGGTTCGGATTCAGACGCCTACCACTTCTGGGGAACTATGTCTGGTCATTGAGGTATTACCTCGAAAAAACTACATCTCCCGAAAGGCCATTGCCCAACAGCACAAAGAACACATCCTTTGTGCAAATATAGACCAGGCACTACTGATCTTTACCATCGACCAGCCCGTAACTTCCTATGGTTTTGCAGATCGCTTTTTACTGCTCACCACAACCTTTGATATTCCTACTAAAATTCTGGTAAATAAGGTCGACCTACTCACTACCGAAGCATCAAAAGATAAACTTAAAGAGGTCCAAGCCACCTACACGCAAGTAGGTTTTGAAGTAGTAGCATTAAGTGCGAATGACCCTGCTTATAGAGAGTTGGCTCTTTCCTTATTAAAAGATCAAATAAGCTTTGTTGGCGGACATTCTGGTGTCGGAAAGTCCTCTTTGATCAACCTTGTAGAAGGGACACTGGCACTAAAGACCAAAGAAATCTCAGATTATTCCAACAAAGGAAAGCATACCACTACCTTTGCCGAAATGTATCCCTTGGAAGTGGGAGGGTTCATAATAGATTCTCCAGGCATAAAGGAATTGGGCATTGCCAATTTCAGTAAGGAGGAAGCAAGTCACAACTTCCCAGAGTTCTTCGAACGACTGGAGGACTGTAAATTCCATAATTGTCTACACCTCAATGAACCCGGATGTGCAGTTAAGGCGGCTTTAGCAGAGGAATCAATTCCCAAGAGTCGCTACCAGAGTTACCTCAGTATTCTAGAAGATATTGAAGGTATACATCTCAAATGAGGCCATTAGTTATTGGCAGTGAGTTTTCTTAGTTTTGGGCCGCATCAAGGAAAGCGGATCAGGCAAACTGCGTATAGTACATCCCTCCTATGTCCAGTAAGGTTGCTGCGTGCTTGGTGTATAAGGAAATTATGAATCGAGGGAACAATGCGATATTATGTCTCAGGCAAAACTAAACGATACCGTTCAGGTCCATTATACAGGAAAGCTTACCAATGGCGACCAGTTCGACAGTTCTGCAGGCCGTGAGCCCCTTTCCTTTACGGTAGGTTCAGGCCAGGTAATCCCTGGATTTGATCAGGCAGTCTTAGGCATGGCACTTCAGGAAAAGAAAACCATCACCATTCCATTCGCTGAAGCCTACGGCCCCAAAAACCCCGAACTCATTCAGGAAGTTCCCAAAGCAAATTTCCCCGATCATATTAAGCCCGAAGTAGGGCTGGAACTCATGGCCCAACAGCCCAATGGCCAACAACTCAATGTAAAAGTTGTTGAACTCACCGATACAGGCGTAGTAATCGATGGGAATCATCCCCTAGCAGGTGAAGATCTCGTATTTGAGATCGAACTAGTCGGAATTGGGTAAAGTAATACATACCGTTTACATCACTTGAAAATGCTGATTTGGGGTACAAAAACATCCCAATAAGTAGCTATTGCCCTCTCATTCAGCTAAAAAACCTTTACATAACTCATATCTCCCTATCCCAATACCCTTGTAACCCATTTTCCTAACCTACCCCCAAAACTACATACCCCTTAAATCCCTCATACCCTACCTCCCAGTTACTCTCTCATTTACACCGAACATACTGGTATTCGGAACGAACGCCTAATTCTAAATTCTTTTATTACGAATTTAAATTTATATTAAAAATGTAATTTATGATTATTTAGACTTTTAGATTCATTTATGAAGTCGAACTACAATTCGTTTTTTAATTTTGGAACCGTTCTAAAACGCTCTCCCAAAATACTCGCGTTTTGCCTAAGCCTCGCCTTGCTCGGCGTTTGGGGGTTTATGGCAGACTACTATGGACCCCCAGATGACCCGGTGGTAGAAAGGATGAGTTCTCAAGAGGAGTTCCCACTTGATCAGGTCTCTTATATCGCTGAAATAGACGATACCGGATATGCAATCTCTCTTTCCATATCAAAATCGGATGAGACTACTCCAGGAGCCAATGATGGAACTGCTTCTGTAGGAATCAGTGGTGGATCTGGAAACTATTTTGTCATCTGGTATGATTTTCTTACCGGTGGAGGCCATTATCAAAATGCCAGTAATACCACTTCTGTTACTGGCTTGAGTCCAAGAGAATACACCGTAAGTGTGCAGGACAATGTCACATATGAGGTTAAGATTCAAAACTTTACCATCAATGCGGGTAGTGTACCAGTAGATGTAACCCCTCCAACTCCTGTCTGCCAAAATATAAGCATATATCTTGACGGTGCGGGATCCGCATCAATTACAGCAGCGGATATAGATGGAGGATCTACTGACGATGTAGCCATCGACTACATGGAAGTAAGCGAAAGCAGTTTTACCTGTGCTAATATTGGAGCAAATAGTGTGAGACTCCGAGTATATGATACCAGTGCGAATGTAGACAGTTGTACGGCAACAGTAACAGTGATAGATACTATTCCCCCTACCCAAATTACCCAAGATATAACGGTATATCTGGATACAAGTGGTACGGCCAATATTAACTATACACACATAAACAATGGCAGTTATGACAACTGTGGAGGAACGCCTTCTTTCTTGGATAAGACTTCATTCTCTTGTTCAGATATAGGCGTAAATTTAGTTACAATGACCTCGCTTGATGGTAGTGCAAATAGCAGTAGTACTACGGCAAATGTCACAGTAGTAGACAGCCTCTCTCCTTCTATAGATACCTGTCCATCCGATATCTCAGAAAATAGTATCGCTGGCGATTGTTCGGCCTTGGTTACTTGGTCTCCCCCTACAGGTTCAGATAACTGTGATTCGAATTTGGCCTTTACTACAACCGCTCCTGGAATTACTGTAATCAACCAAGGGGGATTGTGCTTGGGACTTTTTCCAGTGGGAACCACTACTGTAACCCATACCTTCACGGATGATTCGGGCAATTCCGCATCCTGTGAATTTGATGTTACAGTAAATGATGTAGAAGATCCCGTTTTTGCAGGATGCCCTTCAGACATCACCGTTCAAACTTCTACAGGAACCTGTGAAGCCATAGCTACTTGGAACGCGCCTACTGCAAGTGATAACTGTCCGGGTGTTACGACAAGTACAACCCATTTACCGGGAGCAACCTTTGCCTATGGTACGACCGAGGTGGTGTATGTCGCTACAGATGCTTCTGGAAATACAGATACCTGTCGCTTCAACGTAACTGTAGAAGATGTAGAGGCTCCCGTTGCTGCAGCTAGCAACCTTACAGCCTATTTAGATGGCACAGGTAATGTATCTATCCTTGCAAGTGATGTTGAAAGCGGATCTACGGATAACTGTAGTGTAGACTCCATGGCCATTAGTCCTAGCAGCTTTACCTGTACCGATCTAGGGGCAAATACAGTTTCCCTTACTGTGTGGGATGTAGCAAGGAATTCCAACAGCACCACAGCTACCGTAAGCGTTGTAGATACAGTTTCGCCTTCGGCTGTGGCGCAGAATATCACTGCCTACCTAAATGGAAGTGGAAATGTAAGCATTACAACTACTGATATCAACGCTGGATCTTCCGATAACTGTTCAATTGCTTCTATTGGGCTCAATACCAGCAGCTTTAACTGTTCTAATATAGGGGCCAACGCGATACAATTGACCGTTACAGACAACAGTGGAAATAGCAGTACTGCAAATGCAACCGTTACCGTCGTCGATACGGTTTCCCCCAGTGCAAGTGCCCAGAATATCACTGTATACCTTGATGGTTCTGGCAATGCCTCTATCACTGCAGCAGATATCGACAATGGTTCAAGTGATAATTGTTCAGTTGCTTCCTTGGCTGCAAACATTACCAACTTCACCTGTTCTGATATAGGAGTAAATCCAGTAGTCCTGACCGTCACGGATGCTAGTAGTAATATGGCTTCTGCTAATGCAATTGTAACTGTAGTGGACACTGTTTCCCCTACAGCAGTGGCTCAGGATATCACCGTATATCTTGATGGAGCAGGTTCAGCGACAATTGTAGCTGCAGATATAGACGGAGGTTCTTCCGATAACTGTTCAGTTGCATCGTTGTTGGCTGACATCACAAGCTTCACTTGTGCAAATCTAGGAGCCAATACGGTAGAGTTAACCGTTACAGATGGCAGCGGAAATACCGCTAAAGCCAACGCAACCGTAACAGTAGAAGATACGATTTCTCCAACAGCCGTAGCTCAAAACCTTACGGTATATCTGAATGGAACAGGAAACGTGAGCATCACTACTACTGATGTGGATAATGGCTCAAGTGATAATTGTGGGATTAGTTCACTAGGCTTAGATATCTCTAGCTTTACCTGTGCAGAAGTAGGGGCTAATACGGTGGAATTAACCGTTACGGATGTGAATGGCAATAGCAATTCGGTAAATGCTACCGTTACAGTCGTAGATACCATATCTCCAACGGTTGTGGCTCAAGATATCACCGCGTATTTAGATGCATCTGGCAATGTGAGTATCACGACAGGGAATATCGATAATGGATCTGCGGACAACTGTGGAATCGACAACTTATCATTAGACATTTCCAGTTTTACATGTACAGAGTTAGGGGCTAATACAGTAGAATTAACGGTTACGGATGTTAATAGTAATAGTAACTCAGCTACAGCATCCGTTACAGTGATGGATACAATCTCACCAACGGTCGCAGTTCAAAATGTTACGATATACTTGGATGGAGCAGGTTCAGCATCTATCTCAACAGGGGATATAGACAATGGTTCCTCAGATAACTGTACCATTGACAATATGGCGCTGGATATTACTAGCTTCTCTTGTGCAGATGTAGGTGCCAATACTGTTGTACTTACTGTCAGCGATGTCAATGGAAACAGCAGCATGGCGAATGCTACTGTTACCGTAATGGATACGATTTCCCCTACGGTTAGTGCGCAGAATATTACTGCCTACCTGGATGGGACCGGTAACGCATCCATCACTCCTGCAGATGTAGATAATGGATCTTCTGACAATTGTGGCCTTGATACCATGACGTTGGATATTTCCAGCTTTACGTGTGCAGAAATAGGGGCCAATACAGTAGAACTGACCGTTACGGATGTAAATGGCAATAGCAACGCTGCCATCGCATCAATCACTGTAGTAGATACGGTATCCCCAACAGTTATAACACAGGATATCACAGTGTATCTCGACGCGAGTGGCTTGGCCTTCATTACCGCGGCAGATATAGATGGAGGTTCCTCAGATGCATGTGGAATTGATATGAAGGGGCTCAATGATACCAACTTTGGTTGTGGAGATATTGGGGCTAATACGGTTACTCTTACTGTAACCGATATTCATGGCAATTCAAGTATGGCTATGGCAACGGTTACGGTCGCAGACAGTACAGCTCCTACACCTATTGCCAATGACATCACTGTTCAACTAGATGCAGCTGGAAATGCAAGTATAAGCACTTCAGATATCGAAGGAGCTTCCTCCGATAACTGTGGAGTTGCTAGCTCTAGTTTGGATATTACCAGCTTCAGTTGTACGGATACAGGTGCCAATACAGTTACCCTAACTGTCACAGATGTGAATGGGAATGTGGCAACTACGACTGCTACAGTAACCGTTGAGGATACCATCGCTCCAGTGGCACTTGCCCAGGATATTACAGTTCATCTGGATTCGTCTGGGCAGGTCATAATAAGTACAACGGATATCGACAATGGGTCTTCTGACAACTGTTCCTTTAACCTGTCTCTGGATATCACGGCGTTCGACTGTTCCCATATTGGGGCTAATACCGTAGTGCTTACTGCAACGGATGCAGCTGGAAACGCGCACAGTGCCAATGCGATGGTAAACGTTGAGGATACCATCGCTCCAGTAATTATTATCACAACGGATACGTTAGTAGTATCCCTAGACTCCACGGGAAATGCAGTGGTAGAGTTCCCTGACATCGACATAGCATCATATGACAACTGCTTTGGATTACCTATCTTAAGCGGTCCGCAAATTGGGGCTAACGCGACAGCAGGAACACAAGGTGTAGGAATCTCTTCTGATGTAAATATCTATGGAATTGACACGGCCTACTTGAGTCCAAGTACTTTCACGTGCGCAGATCTCGGATTAAATGAGATCATTCTTACCGTAGTAGACAGTGTAGGAAATACTTCCACTGATACCACCTACGTAATGATAATAGATTCTGTAGCACCTGTTATCACCTGTCCTTCGGATATCATCGTGGATAATGACTCAGCTACATGTGGAGCTATCGTAAGTTACACCGTACCCAATTCGGATAATTGTACTGTAGATACCTTCACCCAAGTCGCAGGAATTGCCAGTGGTATGGAGTTCCCAGTAGGAATAACCACCAATACATTCCGGGCTGTAGATGGTTCGGGTAACGTCAGTACTTGTAGCTTTACAGTTACCGTAAATGATACAGAAGCACCCATAATTCGTTACCCCACCATGCCTACCTTGATGGCTAATGACCCTGATCTTAGCAGCTTGGTTCAGACATGGATAGATAGTATTTCTGCTTCAGATAATTGTGTCTGTCCAAACCTTAAGGACTCTGTCTCAGTGGATACTTCCGCATCTTGGGTAACCCTTCCTGCTTCGGGAAGTGCACCAGATACTTTACTTAAGACTTATGTGATTTCGGTAAATGATTGTAATGGTAACAACACAACTGAAGCTAAGGATCTCAAAATACTTGAACCAAAGCCTATGGTCGTTACCTGCGATTTGGAAAACTGGGGGGGTAGTTCAATGGATACCTACAACCATGCCCTGTATATCTATGATTCTCCTCTCGACCCTACCCGTACACAAGGCAATGATACAGAATATCAACGTTTCTTGTGGGATGCAAACGGAGGTACATTGACCATTTTGAATGACACGGCAGCAGTAATTCGTGGTATGGTGTACAGCAAAGTAGATACGACAGCCAAGTTCAATGTATTCATCGATATGAATATCCCAGAAGATTGGACGGGGTGGCAAGCATTAGGGGGTGGATATCACGTACCCTTAGATCCTACGCAAGCTGCTGTAACGCATGCCATGCATATGGATTGGAGATACTGGGAACTAGGACCTGACAGCCGCCTGGAAGGAGTCGGAAGCATTGCCGGAACCTTGTACCTGACGCAGGCTCCTGATCCTACTACTACCCCTTGGGGAGATAGGTATCGGGTGCAAGAAGGAGAAGGTGCCAATGACAAAGATGCCGATAAGGGAGTAAGTGGCTGGTTCTTCTTCAAGGGTACGGTAACCTATGGTAGCCAGACGCTGACGCTAGATTCTAAGGGAGACGTAAATGCAGATATAGGAAATTCTGATACTACCTATGGGGCTCCGGTTGTCTCACCTTTCATCACTGCTTTGAGTACAAGTGCTTCTCAAACCCAAGAAGGGGAAGGAGCAGTTTCGTTAGCCTGGGTCTCTGAAGTACCTTTCAACGAAGGTAGGGTATCTGTAGAGCGTTCTGTAGATGGAACCATTTATGAGGAAGTGGCAACCATTGAAGAGAATGAAACTGGGAAAAAGCAAGAGCCTGTTCGCTTCGTGGATACGGATGTAGATGGTGCCTTGAAGTATTACTATCGCATTAAGGTAGAAAATGCAGATGGAAGCTATTACTATACCCAGACCTTCGAAGTATTGATGGATGAGATAAATGAGAGTAGTATAGGGATATTCCCAAATCCAGCTACAGGGGGATTTGTGGATGTATTCGTTCTCCATCCTGAAAATAAGGTTCACACCTATCAGATTCTAGATATGAAGGGAAGCATCTTGAGGGTAGATGAACTACGAGCGAATCAGTTGACGAGAATTTCGTTGAAAGATATGGCCGCAGGTATCTACATGGTTCAGGTGATTAAGCCTAATGGAGAGCTTTCCGTTCACAAAATACAAGTGGAATAATACCACTTGTATTTCAAGAAAAGAAAATTTCTAAACCTGTTGAGGGGTTGTCCGAAAGGGCAACCTCTCTTCTTTTTGGGGGTAAAAGGACTGGAATAGTTCCAGGTATTCTTGAGCCATGCGATTTTGATCAAGCAATTCCTCAGCGCGTTTTCGCGCAGAAAGCGAAAGGTCATGTACCCTATTAGGGTATTCCAATACCCAGGAAAGGCCTTCTCCTAGCTGTTGAGCATCATAGGCTGGAGCCAAGTACCCATTTTTCTTATGTAAGATCATATCGGGATTCCCTCCAATACCAAAGGCCACAATCGGGGTACCACAGGCAAGGGATTCCATACAAATATTTCCAAAGTTTTCCTGTAAGGAAGGAAATAGCAGTACATCAGCTGCCGCATACAACAGGGCAAGAGATTGGGAATCCTTGAATTTCCCCAGGTATCGAATAGGAAGTGCCGTGTCTGGCCAATGGAAAGATTGAGATTGCCCGAATACAACCAACTCTGCGTCTATATGCTTGATGGCATCCAAAGCAGGAAAAATATGAGCAAAGCCTTTTCGCTTGTCAATTTCTCCATGTAGAGAGCCGAAAAGGATAATTCTTTTATCCAGAGGTAGGTTTAAAATATCTCTTGCAATAGCTCGCTCTATAGGCTTGAAAGTGGATAGGTTCAGTCCAGGATGAATGACCTCCACTCGTTGGTCCCTAGCGAGGGCGCTTTTCCTAGCACAATCCGCCAACCAATTACTAGAACCAACAAAGGTTATATCCTTTCTAGCGTATACCTTTCTTTTGCGATCAAAAACCTTTTTGCTCAGATCTACTCGTGTCGAAGGTCCGAGTACCGGACATTTTTCGCAAGTTGAAGTAAATTTTGCACACCCTTGGTCATAGTGGCATCCTCCCGTAATGGGCCACATGTCGTGCATCGACCATACTATGGGGACCTGTAACTGGCTAAGGGAATGAATGCTTACAAAAGCATCACATACCCAGTGTAGGTTGATGATATCTGGGTTTATTTCCTGAATTCGCTTTTGCAACTGAAAAGAAAATAAGCCATTTGAAAAAGGAACGTTGCGCTGCCGATGCTTTGCACTTAGGGAAGTAAATGCTCGCTCCCCTTGCCAATACATAAAATTCATCCCTCTTTGGAGTTTGGAAGGGCGAATGACACGTTCATCATCTGACTGCTTATGCACCACAAGCATCTGTGAGTCTGCCCCCACATTCCTAAGTCCTTCATGAAGACGATATGCAGCAATAGCTGCCCCTCCTCCTATATCAGAGGTACTAATAATAAGAATTTTCATATTTGAAATGAAAGAATACTAAATATTGCACACTCAATACTATTAACAACATTTAGCAATTCCTATTCCCCCGGGCTTAGAGAGATAAAGTACTACGTGAATCGAACAAAATAAGAAATAAACCTCTTGGAAGAAGGCTCTGAGCTACTCGCCAAACGGCTGAAATAGTTTATCCAGCAATACGGCTAACTCTCTACGCCTAAGGGGGCGATCTAGGTCATAGGTAGGCTGCGAATCTATTAGGCCTTGTTCCTGAAAGAATTCGATCGCCTGCGTCAAGAGAAGGCCTTTGGCATTTTCATTAAAAATAGGATCTACTTGAGTCTGTTGGCGGGTAGTTTGCCAAAGGCGAAGTATCGATTCACTCCAAGAAATACACTGAGGATTTCGCAAATGAGGTAAATTTGGAAGTACATCTGGATATGCCTTTGCACGGGCTAGGGCCTGATCTAGCGTAGCCTCTGTAACGCAACTGTCGGGATAAAACCATGTCTGGTTAGCCCACTCGAAAGGAATTCCCGTACCACGCATCCATCCTGCTACTCCTACCCTTTGAATGGCCTGATAGTCAGGCTCATTTGGGGCAATGTCTAGAAAAGGCATCAACCAACATCCCGCCTCGAGAAGTTCTTGTTGGAGTTCTATCAGGGGAATATCCCCGGGATTTTTTTGCATCTGCACGCTCATGGCAGCTGCAGCTCCTGCGGCTTGTCCTAAGGTCATCACCACAGGCTGAAGCCGAGAAGCGCCATTAACCAAATAGGAGACGGAAATACTTTTTTCAGCGACAATCAAGCCCTTAAGTTCTTCTGGAATCATGACTTGATAGGGAACTGAAAAAGAAGGAATCGGAGGAAAGTCCTCTATGGGGATTACAGACTTTTCCTTATGGTGGTGGTCTAGGGGATAGTCCCCTACAGCAATAGCTTGCCGGTAGAAAGGCCTTTGAGGATCTGCATAAGGATCTGATATATCCGCCACTTTTAACCTGACTTTTCCTTTTACCCTCCGGGACTCTCTGTGATAGGGAATAAAGGGGAGTTTATCTTCTGTAGGGAACTCATCATCTGCAAGTCCCAGATTGGAATAGCCTGCTTCAGTCTGCAAAAAATAAATTAAGCCGAGCGTCTTATTTTTTGCGGCTTCATAGGCTTTTTCTCGCTCCTTAGCTGTCATCTCAATGGGATTTAGGAAATAATCATTCCCGTTATGGGGCCAATTGAGCATATATTTATCCCCAGGTAAGCGCGCGTAATTGAGCATCTGTTCACAGCCCATTACCTCAACTGTATCCTCTTGGCATACTTCCTTACAGATGCAATGAAACCATTCGGGATCGTAGTCCCGAGGTTTGGGTATAGTTTTGTTTGCTTCTGGCCCATAATCCTTTAAGATTGCTGCATAGGTCAAATCCTGTATATTCCCATCATGCGGATTTTCAGGGGTATCATTGCCCGTAAAATATTTGGCACCCGCTTGATGAAGCACATCGCCCAATTCCGTTGCCTCAATGGAAACCTGTGCTTGGACCGCCAAGCGCTTTCCCCCCTCTCCTTCAAAGGTTGCTCCTTTGACCTTTCGCCCTTCTACTTCAACTTCCGTGAGGCGGTATCCATGGATTCTCTGCAAATTTTCCTCGGCATCTGCCAGCTCATTCCAAACCTGGTTACCTATATGAGGCTCGAACAAGGTATAACTCACCCATCCTGTTGCTATAGCCTCAGGCCCCCCGTAATGATCGTATAATTTATTCCGGAATTCCCCCCATAATCCTGAGGGAAGGCGATGATTCCCATCTGTAGCACTTACTCCAGCAGATGTAAGCATCCCCCCCAACCAGGGAGTCTCTTCCACTAAAATCACTTGTGAACCACTTCTTGCCGCTTGGATAGCTGCTGTGGTCCCACTAGCGCCCCCCCCAATAACTAAGACTTCACATGTAAGATTTTCTACAGGTTTGCAGGAAAAATTAAAAAAGAGGAAACAGAAACAGAGGTACAAATAATTTCTCATAATCGATAGTGCATGTACTACCAATATACTAGAAATGTGGGAATATGAGGTGTACTTTGATCTTGAGTCAAAGGTTACCGTGGACTATGGACTATTTAACTGTGGACCATTTTCTCAAATCAAAGGTTACCGTGCACTTTGGACTATCCAATCGGTTACTACGGACCACCGACCACCTTACCACGAACCATTCAGTAATAGACCCTTTCCTATCGCACCTGAT
>JBCCTX010000120.1:0-20937 GCA_039197765.1 Bacteroidota bacterium | reverse complement strand
TTGAGGTTTGAGGTTTGAGGTTTGAGGTTTGAGGTTTGAGGTTTAGTTGTACTTTGATCTCGTATCAAAGGTTACCATGGACTATTTAACTATGGACTCTTCTATCAGTGGACCCTTCCTTTATTTCCCTCCCTCATATTGATTGGCACGCCGATTCTCTTCTGCCAAGGAAACAGTTTCTACTATCCGCTTCATACGGGTAGCTGGACGTTTGGCATTGAATATCCACTCCAGGATACCTCGCTTAACCGAACGAGGAAAGGCTTCCCAGTTTTCTTGAGCTTGGGCATATTTTTCAAACTCCTCCAACATATCAGGAGGAATGACGAGATTCTCAACGTCGTCTAGTGCAGTCCATGTACCCGTCTCCTTTGCCAATTCTACCATATTTAATCCCGGTTCAGCCATTCTACCCTCTGCTAACAATCGGCCAATTTTCTCTTTATTTACCCGGCTCCAGTTGCTCTTGGGGTTTCTTCTGGCAAAGTACTGGTAATAACTTTGTGCATCTTTCTTATTGATCTTACTATCTACCCATCCAAAGCACATAGCTTCGTCCACCGCTTCATCGTAAAAGACCGTCGGAACCTTACTGGCTTTCTTATAAATGATAAGCCACACACTTTTTTCTATATCGTGGTAGGTCTGCAGCCATTCCCGCCAAGCCTCACGGCTTTCTGCATAAAAGGTTTTGACTCCGTCCTTTGTTGCCATTAGTCCGTTTTGCGAATTCTGAGGTTTGTACCTTTTGGAGAGGCGAAAAGAAATTTAAAGTCTGGATCAATTAAGATTTCTGCTTCACTAGCTGCTTCGAAACTTCCCATTCCATCCTCCATTGCTACGGGAAACCTTTTATCCCCCACCTGTACTTCTACAGGCATGGAGAAGGGGGTAGCAATAGGACTTTTCCAGGTAAGCGTAACCTGACTTCCCACACGCTCCATTTCGAGTATTGGAAGCTTGGGTTGGCGAATATACACTTCAAAGAACCAATCGAGTTCTTTGCCGGAAAGAGATTCTGCCAGGTTAATAAATTCTGCGGTAGAGGCAAATCTTACCTGACTTCCGTCTGTCGTATGTTCTAAGGCTTCTGAGGGATAAGACATTTTTCGAAGTAGGTCAAAAAATACAGTATCTCCAACCAAGTACCTCAGACTATGCAATACCCAGGCTCCCTTATTGTAAATAGGTGCGCGGTAAATTTGTTGGCTGGATTTTGACGCTAAAGGAGCGATAGCCCGTACATTGGGAAAGCGGGATTGGCTTGCCATGAATCGCTTCAAGCCTTTGGGACCTTCTAGGTCTTCCACATACAATCCTTGCATGTAGGTACAAAAACCCTCATGGATCCACATATCCCGCCAATCAGAATTGGTCACCAAATTTCCCCACCATTCATGCCCCAACTCATGATGGTGCAAGGCATCAAATCCCCAATCCATTCCTCTCGTCATAGAGGTATTGTCAAAATTGGCTCCATAGGCAATAATGGTTTGGTGTTCCATACCCAAATGTGGGGTTTGGGCTACCCCGTATTTGTCCGCTCGAAAGGGATAAGGGCCCAAATATTTCTCATAGAAATTGAGGTGCTCTATGATTTCGGGAAACAAGGTTTGGCCTTTTTCATAGTCTTCTGGTAACACATAAAAAATAACGGGATATTCCTCACCTCCAGCACTTTTAATCGTATCAGAAATGGATTTATAGGGAGCTATGTTCAAGGCTACATTATATACGCTGATCGGTTGGGAGCTATGCCAATGATAGGTACTGGTTCCATCTGCATGGGGTTCTGTATTTATTAACCTTCCATTAGTCGCCACTACCAAGGGGTCGGGAACGCGGATATGGATTCCCATAGAGTCTGGTTTGTCGGAAACGTGGTCCTTACAAGGCCACCATACATCTGCTCCTATGGTTTGGCAGGTTGTCGCTATCCATGGAGACCCATCTGCTGTCTGAGCCCAGGTAAACCCTCCATCCCACGGGGGCATTGGGGCTACTCTTGGACGCCCTCCATAGGCAATGGCTATTTGCAGTTTCTTTCCTGGTTGGAACACCTGCTTGAGGTGTACATACACATACCCAGCTCCCCTTTCAAAGTCTAATGAGGCATTATCAGCGTCCAGGAGGTTTGTGATAGACTGAATTTCCAGTAAGGTATCGAGATTCAGGGCAATGAGGTCTGTAGGCTGAACTATATGGGCATGCACCTCCACACTCCCCTGTATACTTCTATCATCTGGAAATATCTGTAGCGCGAGGTCATAAAAGTTGATGTCATAGCAAGCTTGTTCGGGTAACAGCTCTCCTCCCGAATCATATATAGCGGTTTGTGATAATACTGGTGGATGGATAAGTAAACAAACGAGTCCCAGGGCGCAAATATATCTAAGGTATTTCATACCTCAATATAAGCGGCAAGCAACAATATTTCTACTAAAATTCGCACCTAGGTCCCGAGAATAACCCAGGACTTACTTGATTCCTTCCCGATTTAGCATCCTGTGATATTCCTTGGCATAAGCCAAGTGTTCATTGAGGGTTTCCGAAAAATGGTGGTAGCCTGACCCGTCAGCTCTCGCACACATGTACATGTAGTCGTGTTCTTCTTCATTCAGAACCGCTTCAATAGAAGGAATAGAGGGCGTACAGATAGGCCCAGGAGGAATTCCTTGGTACTTATAGGTATTGTAAGGGGAATCTACTTCCAAGTGGGAATTCAAAATACGCCTCAACCCAAAATCTCCTACCGCATACTTCACGGTAGGATCAGCCTCCAATTTCCAGTTTTTGCGAATGCGATTGAGGTATAAACCTGCAACGGAGGGCCTTTCATCAACTTTATTGGTCTCTTCCTCCACGATAGAAGCTAGAGTCATGACTTCCAAACGATCGAGCTTTAGGCTTTCCCTCCTGTCATTCCTTCCCTCATTCCAAAAGGTCCTATACTCTTTATACATGCGTTCAAGGAATTTTTCAGGGCTTATATCCCAATACATTTCGTAGGTATTAGGAATAAAAATGGCTAATACATTGTCTGGGGTGAGTTTTGCCAATTTACGCAAAAAGCTTTTGTTGGTAAGTATGTTTAAGATTTGTTCTTCTGTCATTTCCAGTCGTTCGCTGACGTGCGTAGCTGCCTCTTCCTTTGTTCTGAATTTGACAAAAGTAAATTCTATAGGTGCTTGTTTGCCGGAGCGAAGAAGTCCTACTAGCTCCCGATTATTCCACCCATCTTTGATAATATATCGCCCCGGATACACGTGGTTGGGGTAATTCATATATTCTGCCACTCGGTGGAAGCTTTTGGCATTGACTATAATCTTCTCTTCCAGGAGTTTCCTTCCTATTTCATCATAGGTCATTCCTGTATTGATAAAAAATTCACGTTCTGACTCCCCTGAGTCCAAGTTCACATTCGGGCCAAAAACAGGCTTATATGCGTAAAAATATCCTAGAACTCCCGCAATCAAGAGCAGAAAAAATGCACTTCGAGCAATTCTTTTCATAATTCCTTCAATGATTTTTATCCTGTACACGAAAATGCTAAGTTTCGATCATATATACGAATAATCCCTATAAAAATGCGTGAACCCTTACAGGAAGCTCCTAAGTTTCGTCGATGGCAAGGACTCTTACAGCAGAATGGGTTGGATATTCACCATGTGGAAGAGGTCTTCACCCGCCCTGATTATCAGGGAAGGGCGTTATTTTCCATTGTGATGCTAGATGCCCATACCCCAGAAGGAGACAAAATCCCTCCCATCTGCTTCATTAAGGGGATGGTTGCCACCATTGTCATCTGTCTGATCGACGAGCGTACTCAGGAGAAGTATCTGCTCTTGGTTAAGCAACGCAGGATTTGTTCTGGAGGATACATATATGAACATGTAGCAGGTTTAGTAGATGGGAAAGACAGCCCCAAAGCTACGGTGATCCGCGAGGCAGTAGAGGAAGCTGGGGTAAGCCTATCTTCCGAAGCAGTATATGCCTTGAATGAGGAGCCTCTCTATCCCAGTACAGGTACTTCTGATGAAGCGATGTTTATCTTCTTCAGTGAACTTACCTTACCCAAAGCGCAGATAATGGCGTACGACGGCCAGCGTCAAGGACTTATTTCTGAGCACGAGCGAATCATTACCCATGTTGTCCCATTAGAAGAGGCCAAGCGATTGGTCACAAATACGAATGGTCTTCTGGCAATTTACCTATATTTGGAAGCGATGGAGAAAAAGACGGGATTATTGTGATTGGAAAAACCCGATTTGTAGGATTTAAGATGGAGAAATGCAATTTCATCTCCCTGAAATATGGATGGTGATAGTGTCAACTGAGTGATTAGGCTAAAGACTATCGACTATTAACTTACCCCCATGCCAACATTTGAAAACCTAAAGACATCTGCAATTCCTCAGGTATTAAGCTTTCTTCCCTTTTTTGAGGATGAAGCGGAAACGTTTTATACGGAGAATAATACTTCTTTTTTTCATCCCTACTCTTACCATGAACAAGTGGAGAATTTCTTGGGGGCTGTATACGATGCAAAGTTGATCCAGGCTTTTGAGTGGAGGGCTTGGAAGGAAGAAGCTCAGCAGTACTACGATCAACCGGAGAGGCTGGAAGAAGCAGATCTGGACATTCTTATCCGGCTATTTACCTATCATATACGGAGAGAGCGTTTTTACAGTGGACATTTAGTGGACCTTCTCGATAACGGGTATTTCATGGCAATGCTGAGGCGATTACAAGAACTGACCTAGGAATTTGAACCCTAAGATAGGCAACGGCTCTAATCCGTCTCGCATTACCTTATCAAAACATACACATTGTGAATTATACCCTCATCGCACGGATGTCCGTGGCTGTTTTCCTATACCTTTTCGCAAGTACATTTTCCTATGCTCAATGCGTAAAATATTTATCAGATGAAATATTTTTTCTAAGAGAATTTTGAGATGCCGAAACAGGCATTAGCTCTGCTCAACGGTACAGAGAGGCCAAGCTCACTTCAAATGAATGAAAATGCACTATTTCTTTGCAACCTCTAACTCGGACCGAATATGGTCCAATAAGCCTTTACAGGAGCGATCCAGCATTTCAAACACGCGTTCAAAGCCAGCCCTTCCCCCATAATAGGGATCAGGTACGTCTGTGTCTTTTCCCTGTGTATCGAAGTGGCGCATCTTAAAAAGTTGGGCTTCCCCTTTAGGAACCTGAGCTTGGAGGTCTAGCAGATCTTGGTAGTTACTTTCGTCCATTGCCAAAATATAGTCAAACTCCTCAAAGTCATCCAGGCGTACTTTTCGGGCAAAAGAGGGAAGCTCAATTCCGTGTTCGGCAGCAGTGCTCCGCATTCTTGGATCTGCTCTTTCGCCAGAATGCCAGCCCCCTGTCCCGCAGGAATCTATACGAAACTGACTCTCTAGGCCTTTTTCACGGACCAAATGTATAAATAGACCCTCTGCCATGGGAGAACGGCAGATATTTCCCAGACAGACAAATAATACGTTAATCATGGACATCTCGATTTGATTGTTTTCCTGCTTTTAACTTGAACCTCTGTATTTAATTAAACAGATATTTTTCTAAGAAGTTGCCTTTTTCTTAGGAAAGATTTTGCGAGTAAAAAATATTTACGCAAGTCCTTGCATTTTTCTAGGTATCCCGAGACCTATTTTTAATAATGCGCTGAAATTGGTTCTTTTCGCCTTGCGTAAGCGGCAGTAACCCACATTTTTCACTCGATAGCCGGTCGAATAGTGTCTGTGGCATAGGCCATCGCATTGCATAGGAATCACGGATGATGGATAAGATGTACTTCCCATCTGGAGAAAAGGTCCCCATCGATAAAGGCCTGGTAAGGTTCTCAATGATCTGCAAAAGTTTGGGATTACTATCCCACAATTGGCTAATCCCTAATAATACATCCTCCTCTTGGATGAGGTATCTACTCTGTGCCTCTGTGTATTCAGGCGGCTTCCTCTTTTTGCTTCGCTCTAATAGCCTGAAAGTCTAAAACCGACTGCCATAATTGCCGCCGGAGCACTAGGTTATCTACTCCGATTTCAGCCAACCCTGATAAGTGGTAGGGGCAAGAGGGTAATGGAGAGGGTTGGAGGAGTATCTGGAAAAGGGATATTGGGGTATTAGGAAATGAGGGAGTAGATATTTTACTCCCTTTGTTGGGGCATAGTCTAACAATCTCCTCTTCATCTTCCTGTACCTAATCCCCTCATAGCCCGCGGAATTCTCCCTATCCTTTTGTAAATTCCGATTTTGTTTGACTCTACAGAATCCTACTCGCTATGTCTCAGGCATATCCACATCTCCTTTCACCCTTAGATTTGGGCTTTACTACATTGAAAAATCGCGTATTAATGGGCTCTATGCATACCGGCCTGGAAGAAGCCAAAAATGGCTTTCACCGCATGGCCGCATACTTTGCAGAAAGAGCAAGAGGAGAGGTAGGCCTAATCGTAACAGGCGGCGTTGCCCCTAACCGAGCAGGATGGGTAGGACCCTTTGCTGCGAAGCTAACAAGTAAGGGCGAGGTAAGGAAGCACATGCAAATTTCTGAGGCGGTACATGCTGAAGGGGGAAAGATCTGTCTACAAATTCTACATTCAGGTAGATATGGATATCATCCCTTCACCGTAGCGCCTTCTGCCATTCGCTCTCCCATCACCCCATTCAAGCCCAAGGCCCTTTCATCCAAAGGAATTGAAAAGACGATTAGGGACTATGCAAAATGCGCTGCCCTAGCTCGTGAAGCTGGGTACGACGGAGTAGAGATTATGGGTTCAGAGGGATATTTAATCAACCAGTTTATCGCTGCTCGAACGAATCATCGCGAAGATGAATGGGGGGGTAGCTATGCCAATCGCATGCGCTTTCCTGTGGAGATTGTTTCTCGCGTTCGAGAAGCAGTAGGAAAAGATTTCATCATCATTTACCGGCTTTCTATGCTGGACTTGGTGGAAGGAGGAAGCTCCTGGGAAGAAGTAGTGCAGTTGGGTAAAGCCATCGAGGCAGCTGGGGCCACGATCATCAATACGGGAATTGGCTGGCACGAGGCGCGAATCCCAACCATTGCTACGATGGTTCCGCGGGGGGGATTCAGCTGGGTGACCCAGCGAATGATGGGAGAGGTTTCAATTCCCTTGATTACGACCAATCGAATCAATACACCGGAATTAGCCGAAGAGATCATTGCCAAAGGCCATGCAGATATGGTTTCTATGGCTCGTCCCTTCCTAGCAGATGCCGATCTGGTGAAGAAGGCCATCGAAGGGCGTTCAGATGAGATCAATACCTGTATCGCCTGCAACCAGGCTTGCCTCGACCATACCTTTAGCCGTAAAATTTCCTCTTGCTTGGTCAACCCCCGAGCCTGCCACGAAACCGAGCTCAACTATGCACCTGTAGAACGATCCAAAAAGATTGCGGTAGTTGGAGCAGGTCCTGCAGGGTTGGCAAGTGCTACAATTGCTGCTGAGCGTGGCCACACGGTAGATTTATTTGAAGCGTCCTCCAAAATAGGAGGGCAATTCAATATGGCCAAGCAGATTCCTGGCAAAGAGGAATTCTATGAGACCTTGCGGTACTTCAACAAACAAATTGACTTGACGGGAGTGAAGCTCCACTTGAATACATGGGTATCTGCCCAAGCGTTGATCGAAGGTAAATACGATGAGGTGATTCTCGCAACAGGGGTCAACGCCCGAAAATCAGGAATCCCTGGAGAAGACCATCCTAAAGTCCTGACCTACATTGATGTCCTGGCAAATAAAAAACCCGTAGGGAAGGAAGTAGCAATTATTGGAGCGGGTGGAATAGGGTTTGATGTAGCAGAATACTTAAGTCATGAGGGAGAGTCTCCTAGTCTGGACATGAATGCCTTCATGAAAGAATGGGGGGTGGACAAATTGTACAATGAGCCCGGTGCGCTGGCAAATCCCGAACCTCATCCCGCAGCAAGGAATATCTATCTCCTCAAGCGCTCAAAGGGCAAGCACGGGAAAAACTTGGGGAAAACGACGGGCTGGATTCACCGAGCAAGTCTAAAAATGAAACGGGTCAATATGATTTCTTCTGCGACCTACGACAAGATCGATGACGTAGGCTTACATATCACCGTAAATGATCAACCCAAAGTTTTGCCGGTAGATAATGTGGTGATATGTGCAGGGCAGGAACCCCTACGGGAATTGTATAGCCCTTTAAAGGAAGCAGGCGTATCTGTATACTTGGTTGGCGGAGCCGATGAGGCAAAGGAGCTTGATGCAAAACGCGCAATCGACCAAGCAGCAAGGTTGGTAGCTGAGTTGTAGGAACCTCTGCCTAGCCCCCCCTGTAAATCCCCTAGATAGGGTGATGAAAGGGGTAAATAGTTTGAGGTTTGAGAAGTGTACTCTGATCGCTGATCAAAGGTTACTGTGGACTATGGACCGTTTAACTATGGACTATCCTATCAAAGATTACTACAGACTACAGAGCACCTTACTACCGAACGAATAGCTATCCTGTTCCATGCCTTGAGGGTAGGCATAAAGCAACTTAAACTTACAGGAAAAATTAGAGGTATGTAATAAAGTGTCTGGGTAGGTCGGGACAATTCCTATTGAATAGAAAAAAGCGCTGATAAACTGCCAGCTAGCTGTCAGGTAAACAAGACGGCTTGCTTGCCGTGCAAGATGCCCCATTCATGTTGGATCAGCCAGCGCTTGCGCTTAAGACCTCCTGCATATCCCGTTAGTTGACCATTGGAACCAATTACACGGTGGCAGGGGATTAATAACCAGTGCTTATTTTTACCACAAGCACCTCCCACTGCTCGAACGGCATCTGGGGACTGAATATTCTTTGCCAATTGCAGGTAAGAGAGCGTAGTGCCTAGGGGGACTTCCTTGAGTGCATTCCATACCCGCTGCTGAAAAGAGGTACCTTGAATATCCAGGAAAATGGAAAAGGTTGTCCGTCTTCCTTCAAAGTACTCATCTAATTGCTCAATACACTCTAAGAGTCTGTCGTGTCCAGGTTGAATCTCAAAGCTGGGCTTATCTATAAATTGTAGGGAAGAAATACCTTTCTCAGAAGCAGTGATAGACAATAGACCGATGGGGGTGTCATAATATGTCTTTGCAATCGTGTGCATGTCTCTAATTTACTAAAAAAATTTGTGAGTCTCCCTAAGAAAAAGAGAAGACTCACAAATTTATTAGCAGAAAGCCATATTTTTAGCAATCGTCATTGCGCTTCTTTTCAATCCAAAAGAATTCACCTGCAAGGACTCCTCTCACCTGAGTAACCTGAACACTATCTACTCCACTCTCGGAAAGGTTGGTGACTTGAGCAGTTTCAATCGACACCTCTTCTTCTTGAGGGATCACCCAAACTTGCTCTTCAGGTGTATTGAGCTGGGCTTCAGCTGAACTCACTGGAATTGCGATAGTCGGGGCAATTACCAATGCTACTACGGTCATGAGTTTCAACAAGATATTCAACGAAGGACCTGATGTATCTTTAAATGGATCGCCTACGGTGTCTCCAACTACAGCAGCCTTATGGGGTTCAGAACCTTTGTAATACTTTTCTCCATTGATATCTACACCTTCCTCGAACATCTTCTTCGCATTGTCCCAGGCTCCTCCTGCATTGGATTGGAAGATCGCCATCAAGACACCACTAGCGGTTACTCCTGCTAGCAGTCCTCCTAGCATTTCGGCTCCTCCTAGAAACCCTACAGCTACGGGTGTTGCCACGGCTAACAGACCGGGAAGAACCATTTGCCTAATAGAGGCAGCGGTAGAAATTTCTACACACTTCGCATACTCTGCTTTTCCATCTGCTTTGCGAAATACTTCCATCTCTGTTTCAGAGGCCTTACTCAAATCTGCGTCGTACTTTTTCATGATTGCTAGTGCAGCTTTAAGCTCAGGGATGGTATTAAACTGGCGGCGCACCTCTTGTATCATATCCATGGCTGCTTTTCCTACTGCATTCATTGCCAGGGCAGAGAATACAAAGGGCAGCATGGCCCCTACTAACAGGCCTGCCATTACCTTGGGTTGAGAGATGTCAATAGAGGTGATATTGGCCTGCTGCATAAAGGCAGCAAATAAGGCAAGTGCCGTAAGTGCTGCAGAAGCAATGGCAAAGCCTTTTCCAATGGCTGCAGTGGTATTTCCTACAGCGTCTAGCTTATCTGTTCTTTTTCGCACTTCCTTGGGAAGCTCTGCCATTTCCGCGATCCCCCCTGCATTATCAGAAATCGGCCCATAGGCATCTACCGCTAATTGGATACCAGTATTGGCTAGCATTCCTACGGCTGCAATTGCAATTCCGTATAGTCCTGCAAAATAATGAGAAATCAAGATAGCCGCTGAAATCAGCAAAATAGGAATGGCAGTGGACATCATTCCTACCCCTAAACCAGCGATGATATTTGTGGCAGAACCTGTAAGCGATTGCTCTACAATTCCCGTAACAGGCTTAGTTCCTGTACCTGTATAGTATTCCGTGACTTTTCCCACTAGGAGTCCGGCAATCAATCCTGAAATCACTGCATAAAATACCCCCATCGAAGTATACGTATTTCCATCTACCGTCCAAGACTCAGGCATCATCCATTGTATGATCAGAAAGGAAAGTACCAACATTAATACCCCTGAAAATATCTCTCCTGTATTCAACGCACGGTGCGGGCTTCCCCCTTCTTTTACACGGACGAAAAATGTACCTATAATCGATACGATAATCCCAACGGCTGCCAGAACGAGTGGTAGTAAGATCGCTCCAAAGCCTCCGAAAGAAGCCGCAAATTCAGGAAGCGCAACGAATGCGCCTCCGAGAACCATTGTACCGATTATCGATCCTACATAGGACTCAAATAAATCTGCTCCCATTCCTGCAACGTCTCCGACATTATCTCCAACATTATCCGCGATAGTTGCTGGATTAAGAGGGTGGTCTTCAGGGATTCCCGCTTCTACTTTCCCTACCAAATCCGCACCGACATCCGCTGCCTTGGTGTAGATTCCACCTCCTACGCGTGCGAAGAGGGCAATAGAGGAAGCTCCCAAAGAAAAGCCAGAAATAACATTTAATACCGTGGTAATTTCAGTAGATTCATCGCCAAAGGGCATGCCTCTGTATAAAATAAAGAGTACACTCAAGCCCAAAACTCCCAATCCTACTACTCCCATCCCCATTACAGAACCTCCTGTAAAGGCAACTTGAAGGGCCTGTCCCAGGGAAGTTTTTGCGGCCTGTGTAGTTCGAACATTGGCTTTGGTAGCCACTCGCATCCCAATGAAGCCAGCTAATGCTGAGCAAATGGCTCCAAGTATAAAGGATACTGCTACCCAGTAATTGGATTCCGCTTCGGATTCTCCCTTAATTACCAAAAGAATGGCAACTGCGACGACAAAGATACCTAGAACGCGGTACTCTGCTCTTAAAAAAGCCATAGCACCATCCGCTATGTTCTTGGCAATCCCTGCCATACGGTCATCCCCTACATCCTGTTTGGATACCCAGGAGGAACGTATGAAGGTAAAAAGCAAGCCTATTACTCCTGCAACAGGGAGTAGGTACACTAAAGTTTTGTAGTCCATTCGTTTCTTAATCTGATATTTTTACAATTATTTTGACCTCGAATAGTTTTGAAAGGTCCAAAATTAGGATAAACAGACTCAAAAAACAAACCTCAACCTATCTATGAAATTTGCAGAAAAGGTTACTCTTCAGGAGCTTTCGGCTCTCCTCAACTGCCCCTTCAAGGGCGCTCCTGATCATCTGGTACTCGGTATCAATGAGATCCACCGGGTAGAAATAGGAGATCTTACCTTTGTTGATGTTGAAAAATATTACAGTAAAGCCCTCAACTGTGCTGCTACCACCATTTTGATCAATAAAGAAGTGAGTGTCCCTGAAGGGAAGGGAATTCTAATCAGCGATGATCCTTTTAGGGATTTCAACCGACTCACTGAGTATTTTCAACCTAGTATTTCCCTAGCATTTGCTAGTACGAAAGGATTTGGGGAAACGGTGCAATTAGGACAGAATGTAGTTTGGGGCAAGGATGTATCGATTGGAGAAGGGACGCAGATTGGGCACAATGTAACGATTGGTTCCCATGTAACAATCGGTAAAAACTGTCGAATCCATCCCAATGTATCGATCTATGGGCATACGGTAATCGGTGATGAGGTCTGTATCAATTCTGGCGCTGTCATCGGTGGGGAAGCCTTCTATTTCAAGTCGTGGAAGGACAGCAAGGCGAAAATGCTGAGTAAGGGTCGGGTAATCATCGAAAGCCATGTGGATATTGGCGCGAATTGTACCATAGACCGTGGGGTTACCGCAGACACCGTCATTGGGGAATATACCAAACTCGACAATCTCATTCAGGTTGGCCATGATACGGTTATCGGGAAGCGATGTCTCATTGCCTCTCAGGTGGGGATTGCGGGAGTAGTGACCATAGAGGATGATGTAATTCTTTGGGGCCAGGTGGGCGTAACCAAGGATTTAACCATCGGTAAAGGCGCTGTACTGATGGGGAAAACAGGGGTAATGTCCTCTCTAGAGGGAGGGAAAACCTATTTGGGGATGATTGCTGCACCTCTCAGACAGAAGCTGCGCGAGGTAGCTGCCTTGAAGAAATTGCCGGACCTGTTGCGACGGATGGAGGGAAAGTGAGCTAAGATTTACAAGATCATTGAGAGAAATTCAAAGAGCTTCTCTGCTATCAATTGCACATCCTATTGGACTAAATAGCGGACGCGCTTCTGAAGCCTTTTGCTTATAAGCCATCGCATGGCCAACATGAGGAGACCTATATAAAGTCCAATGCTTACAAGGATATAGGTCCAATATATCTCTAAGTCCAAGGGAAAGTGGAGAACCATATCTCCAAAGTAATAGCAAAGGGTTTTGCTCGAATAGATAGAGACCCCAATCGCTATTACAATTGCTATCCCCAAAACCCAGAGAATTTCTGCCTGAAATAGTTTCAGAATTTGGGTATTCTCTGCTCCTATTGCTTTAAGGATGCCTATATCCCGTTCTCTCCTCTTGAGGGTTAGGTTTGTAAGTAGGAGAATTCCCACTAGCGAAAGGACTAGAGCCAAGATGCCTAAGGCAGAAATGATAAGAAAGGAACCCTCAAGGTGGTCATAGATAATTTGGCGTGTGTTTTCTGATGAATGTACCCTTGGATTCTTTTCTGCATGGGCATTAAAAGCCGTTTTTAACCTTCTAGTAAGGTCCTCCTCAGAATTGCTTTGAATAAATAGCATATTCCAAGGGGAGTTTTCGACGCTAGGGCGAAAAGCAGCCATGGGAGCCTCGGGAAATTTAATGACCCCGCCAAATACCCCTTTACGTTTTTCTCCCTGGACTTCCCTAAAAGAAAGAGAATCTCCAATCTGAATGGTAGAAAAGTCTCTTTTCATGCCTTGAGAGACATATATACACTCCCAACACGAAGCATCCCAAGTACCGCGAATCATCCGTTCATCAGGTATAGGACTATTAGGAGGAAGATACCCACAGGTCACTCGATAAGGGAGGTTCAACAAAGGATTATAGATAATGAGGGGCTTTGTATGGATATATTCAATCTCGGTGATAGAAGATGGCCAAGACTCACGGGCAATTTTCCCCCGACTTTCCTTCTCAAAAGCCAGGGCATAGTCGAACGGAGCATTGCCTTTCAACACGTGTATTTCCCTTTGCAAGGAGTACCTTAAGTTAGCCCCAGTAAAGGTTATGCTTAGGCCTATTACGATCAGGAAAATGGTCAAGAGTAAAAGTGAAAAGCTTTGGATGAGGTTATTCCCTATGTACTTGGAAGTAGCAGAAGGTAATACCCTATTAAGTACGGCAAGCACTAAGCTGGGGGTGCGAAATACGCGATTTTGCACTACCCGGGCGGGTCTTTTCACCACACTATATATAGGGCCCATGGCTACAAATAAAGGTATGGCCATACATATTCCCCATAACAATAGAAATTGGTTAAGTGCTACTGGATCTTTTACCGGTTCAAAATTCTGGGTAAAAGCAATGAAGGCATTAAAGGCTTCGGCAACCTTATATCCTACATAGGTCCCTGGGAAATAGGCAATACATACAATCAGGCTAATCAGATAAAAATAGGCCCGTAGCGTCATACCTTTCTGAGACCCTATACTTTTCATCGTTCCGATATCGGGGATTTGAGGATAGAGCCAGGTAAGTAGCATTAGAACCATAAATATCCAGCCTACTACACTGAGGTTTCCTCCCAAAAACTTCATCAGATAAGAGAGGCCATCTGCGATATTTTGGTGGGGATGAGTTTGTGAAGAGATGCTTACAATAGATTCAAAACCATATGCGGTTTTTAGGCTCTGACTTAATTCCTCACCGATTGCTAACATTTGCTCATTCTCTAGTGTCTCTGCACCCAGGCGAATCAGATAGGTCCGTCTAGAATTGGGAAAAAACGCGTAAAATTGGTCTATGGGTACAAACACGAAAATGAGGTGCTCCATTCGAGCCGGAGGCAGGCGGGTGTCATGGACTAAGCCAAGTGATCCCCACTCAAGGGTATCCTGTTCACTGGAAATGATTCGACTATTTCGAAGGTATTTCTCCTCAAAAAAGTAGCGCCCATTTTGCTCAATACATACCTTGTCCTTGGTAATTTCCCCAAGCAGAGTGAATCTATTGATTTGTGAATGGGATACATCCTCCACCCCAAAAAATATAGCTGGCATACATTCATCATCCTCAGTCTGAATTTCCCCATTACTCACAGGACGTTCTTCAGCCTCTTCTACAGAAGGATGTGCCAATAGAATCTCTTTGTCTATAACTCCTTGAAAGGTATAGGTTAGGGTTAGATGCGACGGGTTACTTTGAGAAAAATTCTCGCGAAAGTCTGTATCAACCATAATGTTTCCATAGAAGACAAAGCTGACTCCGAGAAATGCAATCCATAAGGACAGTAACAGGAGGAGCGTTTTCCCCATTCGAATACGACTGTCTCTTAAGAGTTTTTTAACTATCGGGTTCATGGGCTTTCGGAGATTTTTCCATCCTGGAGGTGGATAACCCTATCAAAATCAGATGCCTGGATGGCCTCATGGGTCACTATCAGCAAGGTTTTCCCTTCCTGATGGAGTTGGGAAAAGACCTGGTTAATCTGCTCTGTATTCGCTGAATCCAAATTGCCAGTTGGTTCATCCGCTGCCAAAATTGAGGGATCATTCGCTAGAGAGCGAGCAATGGCTACGCGTTGTTTTTCCCCTCCCGAAAGCTGATGGGGAAATTTCTGTTCCTTCCCTTCCAATCCTACCTTTTGAAGTAAATGATAGGCTCTTTCCTTTTGCTCTTTCTTTGAGAGGTCTTTGGTCAACTCCATGGGAAAACGCACATTCTCCCAGGCGAGTAAGGTGTCAAACAAGTGATAAAATTGAAATACTATCCCGACTTCCTGTAGACGCCATCTTGCCAGTTGATCTTCCTTGTAGGCATGAATCGCATGCTGATTTATGACAATGGAACCTGAATCAGGAGTATCGAGCCCAGTTAGAAGATTGAGCAGGGTCGTTTTCCCACTACCTGACTTTCCTGTGATCGCTACCTTTTGCCCCGTGGGAACCTGAAAGCTTAGATCGTCCAACACGGGAATGATGGTATCCACCATGGGGTAGGACTTGCATAATTGGGTACAATGAATCATTTTAAAAAAGAATATTGCTGGGACAAAACAAGGGAGTAAAGCATGATACATCTTTACCGATCCTGCTTTTTTATTCTCCTGCTAACTATCCCTCTTTCTACTTGGTAATCGGTATGTACAACTCTCTTGTGGAATGGCTATAGTTGAACTGGGGATTTGCTCCCCATTTAATCTTTTCAATTCCTAGCGGGTATTTGATAGAATAGCCATACGTTTCCAACCTATGGTTTGTCCCAAGGATTTCTTCCTTATTTTCTTCAAAGGCACCTTTAAGTATGAGGCGTAGGTAATAGCCTCCCTCTACGTCAAAATTCTTCTCCCTATTTCCTTCCACGGGTATCCCCAATAAATACCTGCAGTCCTCCATTTTTCGATGAAGAGGGGGGTCTAAAAAAACGCCATATAGAAACTCTGAGGCAGGAGGAGGGGTACTTTTTATGTAGGATTGTATAACGGACTCTTTAGGATTCAGTAAGTAGGTGTAAAGGGGTTGGTCACAGAGGTAACATATATCGAGAGGAGTAGATTCCAGAGGAATACTCCTCACAGGTGGAGAAGTTTCACGGAGGTCCCTATATTCAGCTTGCATACACGAAGGAGAGCGACCGAAGTACTTTTTAAATGATCGGTTAAAACTAGTTGGGGATTGAAAACCACTTTCGAAGGCAAGATGAATTTTCTTCATCTGAGGATTGAGGTGCATAACATGTGCTGCGTATTCCAGGCGTAGGCGCTCTATGTACTTTTGTGGGGTGGACTGCGTCTCGGCCTTAAAAATTCTGTGGAAATGAAATTCTGAGAGATTCGCAACGGATGCCAATTTTTTGACATCCAGCGGACTCCTGAAATTCGCAGAAATGTAAATCAATGCTGCTTCTATGTTCTCCTTCATAGGCAACGAATAAATCGTTCTCCAAACTACTGAAGAAATCTCGGATAGGCTTTACATATCCTGCGCATTTTCTAGTCAAGGTTAGATGACACCTGCAACTCTTGATCCTTCCTAGCGATATACTCCAGCCCTATCGCAATACTCCGTTCCACCGCCACTTCGTCTACAGCCTCTATAGTATCCCTCAAAGTATGGTAGGCAATCCCTTCCCCTTTGGTATTGAAATCCATTCCTATCAAAGTCGTCGCCTCCACCCCTGCCTTGGCAAGCTCGGCTGCGTCAGTCCCACCTGCTAAGAATGGAAAGGGAGCGGTGGGAATTTCATAGCCTAGTTCTTTCGCAGCATCCTGGCAGTCCGAAGCCAAAGCCTTTGATAGGGGAACAAAGGAATTCAAATCGGAGATCAGAAAAGCCATTGCTCGATGGTCATACAAGCATTCCAGGTTGTAATTGTAGGTTTTTATTTGGCTTAAATCCCCTCTGTTCTGTTTGACAAAAGCTCGAGAGCCTCTTAGTCCCGCCTCTTCAGCATCCCAACTGGCTATTACAATTCGAGTATGCTTCAGGCCTTTCCCTTGTTTTTTTTGCTCTGCTAAATATTTCCCTATTTCCAGTGCTACAGCTGTGCAAATCATGTTATCCCCTGCACCAGGAGTCCCTTCAGCGGCATAGAAAAACCACATCCTTCCTACATCAACTACCGTAAGGGTTAGTAGCGCTGCCATTCCCCAATACAGTACATCCACTTGATAGCCATTCAAAACAAAAATCCATATGATCCAAGCACCCAAAAACATCAATAATTGTGCGACAGTAGCCAAGATAATTTTACGGGGATAACTCTTAGGGTTATTGGCTAGAAAATTAAAAATGTGTGCACTATCATGATGTGCACTTACTATAATTTGTTGCTTAAGCTCTTCCACTGGCTCTATACTTCCTATCACATTTTTCCCAAATTTCTTGGGAAAGAGGAAATCTACAAACTCTTTGTAAATGAAGAATTCCAAGACTGTGATTAACAAAGCCAAACTACTTAGGAATACAGCTATTTCTATCTGCTGGAAAAATATTGCAAGAAAGCCCCCAAAAAACAATCCCACATTGATACGAATGTATCCGAGGAAAGCCCCGGGCCTGACCGCAAACTCCTGTACCTCTACTCGGTCGCAGAAGGATTCAAAGGTTTCCGCTAGGTAATCTGCACAGGCCCTGCAGGCTTCACTTCCAGTGAGTCTTGCAGTCCAACGGGAGCAAACTTCTTTTGTGAAGTCCATAGCAGATTGCGTTAATTGGGGTATCATCATGTTTAGCTCAATTCCTTTTAGTACAGATTTATCAAAAGATATTTAGTTGAATATCTCTGCTTATTTTGATGAAAATGGGATAAATTTACTGTTTAATCAACCTTACTAGTATATATGTATAGGTATCGCATCTTACTTCTTACTTGTTCTATTGTAGGGATAACCCTTTCCTCACCTGCCCAAGATTTCAATATCTTGGACTTTGGAGCGCTTCCCGATGGCAAAAGCCTCAATACTGAGGCCATCCAAGTGGCTATTGATTCTGCACATGCAGTTGGGGGGGGCAGGGTCGTTGTCCCTCCGGGAAAATTTGTCTCTGGAAGCCTTATCCTCAAGTCCGGCGTAAACTTACATGTACAACAGGGAGGCACCTTGCTAGGCAGTATTGATCCCGCTCACTACCTCAAGCTCAACCGCTGGAAGGGGTTGATCATGGCTGATGGGCAAGCACACATTGCGGTTACCGGACGGGGGGTAATAGATGGGCGCGGGCGAGAGCTAGCTCTACATCTGGATAGCTTATTTTATGCAGGCCAAATCGACAGCATACACTACAACTTTAACCAGATGCGCCCCAAATACTATTTAAGGCCTCAACTCATTGAATTTGTCCAGTGCCAACACATAGAGGTTCGGAATGTAACGCTCAAAAATGCGGCATGTTGGGTCCAAACCCACCACGAGTGTGATTACATCGTGATTGACAGTGTTACAACCCTCAGCGACGCCTATTGGAACAACGATGGGATCGATATACAGGACTGCAGGAACGTGCGCATTACCCACTGCTTTGTCAACTCTGCAGATGATGGAATTTGTTTGAAATCGCACTCAGCGGATCTTTTGTGCGATAGTATCTACGTAGCCAACTGTACCGTCCGTACCAGTGCGAGTGCCATTAAGTTTGGAACGCGCTCTCATGGAGGCTTTCGCAATGTCCATATCGAGAATATCAAGGTATATGATACGTTTCGGTCAGCTATTGCCATTGAATCGGTAGATGGAGGAACCTTAGAGGATGTCCTAATAGAAAATGTAACGGCAACGAACACTGGCAATGCCATTTTCATTCGATTGGGAAAACGGCATACGAAAACGGTAGGAGCCTTGCGAAATGTCGTTCTGAGAAACATCGAGGTTGAGGTACCCTTTGAACGCCCTGACTATGCCTATGATATCCGTGGTCCAGAGCTTGAATTTTTCCACAATCCCTTTCCTTCCTCGATTACGGGAATTCCTGGATACCCTGTCGAAAACGTAACCCTGGAGAATATCCGGATTCGCTTTCCTGGTAGGGGAAATAAAGGCTTGGCCTATCTGTCCCTTTCTCGACTGGATGAAATCCCAGAGGTGGAGGCTAAGTACCCAGAGTTTTCCATGTTTGGCGAGTTACCTGCGTGGGGCTTCTACGTGCGCCATGTAAAAGGGTTGACCTTGAAAAATATTCAGCTCGAGTTAGAAGCGCCGGATTATCGGCCTGCTTTCGTATTTGATGATGTAACGGGGTTACGCATTGAAGACTTAACTATCCAGGGAGATGCTAAACCTAAAGGAATTATCCTGCATAATACACAGGAGGTATTCGTTGAAAATATGGAATCCGTGTTAAAACAGTAGTATTTTACCTGTTGCGCTATTGCTATGCTACCGCATTTTCTTAGGTACTGGATGTATTACGAAAAGAATGTGAGACCCGAATGAATGGAGGGAGGATTTTACTGCTTGCCGTGCTCTTAGGCTTCTTAAGTTGTGGAGAACAAAAGGAGGTCAACCCCCCAATTGAAAGTGCTTCTTTCGCACTTCGCATAGATAGCCTTTCCGGCGATACGGTTAAGCTGAATTTAGTGAACTACGTAGGCAAAGGAGCTTTGCTCTTGACGCGGTTCTCTTCCTACGAAGAACTGAAAGCTGTTGTGCAAATCGAATACAGCGATTCTAAGGTAAAATTGACCCATGCTAGTGGGGGAAAGGTGGTCGAGAGCATCTTAAAGAAAGGGGTAAGTCAGGTGGACTTCTTCCGAGCTCAGGATAGTGGATTCTGGGCCAAGGTAGACCTCGTCTTTGCCTCTCCCTATGCCGTTAGCAAGCGAAAGGACTTACAACGGGCCTATGCCCTATCCCGTAGGAGACCCCCCACTTTTGGGGAGGGAGATGTGGCTTTTTTCGATTTTGCAGAAACCATGACTGCCCACATCAGGGCCTATGACCGAGCGGGGTTAGAACCCAAAGACTTGAGCAATAAGGGTCTTATCAATACATTTAATCACGTAGTTGCCCAGGCCTTTCTCACCTCTATTTATTCTGAGAAAATGGCTGATTTCATTGCAGATGCACATGAACGGTATAACATGCCGGAATTGATCTCTGGAGAATTCACTGCCGAACAAATCGCCGATATAGAAAATGGGGTAGTGGATAATTATGTGGATATGATCAACAACGAATGGGGCCAAGAATTGGGAAAAAGGCTGAAACAGAAATACGGTATCAAACGATCGACCCACTGGACTCCAGAGCTGCTTGCGAGCTACCTCAACGACATGCAACGCTATTTTAGTCGGGCTTTTGGCATTGGATTCGAACCGTATGAGGCACATGATGCCGTGGTGGTGCGCTTTACCTCAAAGTTGAACCATATCTTGGATGAGGTTCCTATTGTGGGGGGGTATTAGTGCAAAGGGCAGTAAATATTTGAATTTTCTTTTTAGGATTCCGTAAACATTTAATCCAACTGAATTTACAGTTCTTTTTTTACCGGAAAAAAAGAACCAAAAAACCTCGCACGAACCAACCAAGGCCTTTACCCTGCTTTGCCAACCTCCCCACGTTCGTGCACTCCAACCCACTTTTTCAGGAATTTTATTCATTCTAAGAATAACTATCAACTTTATTGAAAGTACAACTGTGGACTCGTTCGGTCTGTTAGGTCATAATTACGAAAATTTCATTTCACGTTATCCTTACTTCTTCAACACTCGAATTCTGTATTTGGCTCGACCGCT
>JBCCTX010000119.1:0-20938 GCA_039197765.1 Bacteroidota bacterium | reverse complement strand
TTTTCCCTACTTACCGCTCAAAATAAGATCTACCCATTCCTTGTTACGAATTTGTTACAAGCAATTGAAAGCCTCTCCAATCCAAAAGTTTGCTTAAGGCCTTCAAATCAATAGTTTTGATGGTATGAAGTCTACTACTCTCCGATTTGCTGCCTTGGCAGTATTTCTTATTTATTTCTCTTGTAGGACTGTACAGGATGCTGCACTCCCATCTTCCCCTCCTAATATCATTCTTCTCATTGGTGACGACCAAGGGTACCCTTATTTTGGCTTTATGGGGGCGGATTATGTACATACACCAAATATGGATTCCCTTGCAGGCAGTGGAACGCTATTTACAGATGGATACGTATCGGACAACCATTGTAGACCTTCCCTTCAAACCTTGCTCACAGGAATCCTACCGATCGATTACCATGTAAAAAGTGAAGACTTTTTTCAGCAAATGGCGAATGAAAAACAGATTCCCAAAGACTCTCTAACCAAATTTCGACAGCAGTTTGATATGAGGGCAGAAGCCCTTCCCCATTTTGAAACCCTTCCAAGTCTCCTGGCTGAAAAAGGATACGTCAGTTTCCAAGGAGGGAAATGGTGGGAATTTACGTATGAAAATGGAGGATTTACCCATGGGATGACAAAGGGATGGACCGAGGAAGATCTCAGAAAGCCTGGGTGGTTTAACAAGCATATGGGGGGAGAAGGCATGGATCTAGCTAGGGTTAGTAACCAGGCAGCATACGACTTTCTGGCAGAAACCGAAGGGAAGCCCTTTTTTATGTGGTTTGCCCCGTCTTTACCGCATTATCCCTTCGACGCCCCAGAGAAGTACTACAACCTGTACAAAGAGGAAGAAATGTCGGAATCTGCCAAGCGTTACTATGCTAATTGTACATGGTTTGACGATACTTGGGGAGAAATGGTGGCGCATTTAAAAGATAAAGGAATCTATGACAACACACTGATTGTATATGTAAATGATAATGGATGGGAACAAGAGCCAGACCAAGAATTCTGGGACGATCCCATGCGATCGCATAATGGAGGAGACAAAGGTAAAGGCTCTATATATGACATGTCTTTTCGCTCTCCCATTATTTTTTCCTGGAAGGGGCACATACCTGGAGGAAATCGAACATCCGCTCTTATACACAGTTCGGATATTCCTGCTACGCTACTGGATTATGCAGGAGTTGAGATCCCCGACCACTTTTATGGGAAATCATATAAATCTGTCATTGATGGCGGAGAATCAGGACTCAGGGAATACATCCAAGGAAATGTAATTACAACCCGTAGCAAGGACCCAAAGAATGTTATGGGCGACCATGTGGAAGGATACTGGGTTCGGGAAGATCAGTGGTTTCTCCGCTGGCACCTCAGTCGAAATGAAGTAGAGTTATTCAACGTACAAACAGATCCACGCAATGAACATAACCTGGCGAAAGAGCACCCTAAGGTATTTAATCAGCTTTGGGACCGCGCAAAGACTTATAAGCAAGAAAAGGGGGAAGACCCCAGACTTGCCTACTATTTATCCTTAAAAGAGAAATGATGAATTATATCAAACTTCTCTACCGATTTCATCTCTGTTTGCTATGCATTGTTTCTTGTAAAAATCCCGAGAACTCCCAAGGAAAGGGATTTCTTGAAGAGGTGAATAAAGTGCGGAATGAAGTCCAAAATGACCAGGAGGTATTAAACTTTTTTGAGGAGCCCAACCAGCCCATTGATGTAGCGTTTAAATGCCTTTCACAGGGAAGCAACCTACCGAAAGGCTGGATTCTTGAGCTTATGAAACAAGACCTGAACGCAGGTATTGTGGGGGCTTTGGATGAGCTGTATCCTGGATTTGAAAAAGATGACTTATACTTCAAAGCACGTCGTGGGAAGGTAGAAGATGTACCTGAAATGGGAGATTTGGTATTAACTGGGGAAGAGTGGGAGCAATCAATTATGTGGTGGAATGCAGAAACGCATGGCAATTGGTGGGACGGATTCATTCGACATGCCTATCTTCTAGGAGATTCTTCTGCCATAAAAAAAGCTCGGGCTATTGTAGGGAATTTATTAGCCTCCCAGGGTCCAGATGGCTACCTAGGTATCTATAAACCCACTTTGCGCTACCAACATGAAGGTTCAAATGGAGAACTATGGGCGCAAACTACAGCTTTTAGGTCCCTCCTAGGTTTCTATGAATTAACAGGAGAGTCGGCAGCACTTAACGCAGTGGAAAGAGCTATGGATATAACCATGGGAACCTATGGTCCTGAGGGAAAAAATCCCTTTGAACTAAAAAATGAATTTGGGGGAGCAACCCATGGGCTCATGATGACTGATGTATGTGAAGTACTGTTCAGAATTACTGGAGATGAGCGTTACCAAGCCTATGCTACCTACCTTTACAGGGCTTTTTCTACCTATAATGTTAATCCTGCATTCAATGACTTACGTTATCCAAATCTAGTTGATAAAGAGGCCCTATTTACGGGCCATGGTGTGCATACCTATGAGCAGTTTAGGTCTCTCATTCAGGCATACTATCAAACAGGCTCACCCGAATTAAAGATTGCCTGGGAAAATGCCTTGTATAAGCTTGAACAAGTAATACTACCTAGTGGGGCAGGACATGGGAACGAATGGCTCGGAGGAGTACCAGCAAATCCGACTTATACTGCTAGCGAATATTGTACGATGCTTGAACTGCGAAATTCCTACTCCGCAATTTTCCAAAAGACCGGAGAAATCCAATTTGCAGATAAGGCTGAGAAACTTACTTACAATGCCATGATGGGAAGTAGAAATGCTAAAGGTACAGCAATTGCCTATGGAAAAGCAGATAACTGTTATGTAATGGATGGAATGCATTATGGAGAAGATGAATCTTATAAAGATGTGCGGTACAAATATTCCCCTACCCATAGTGATCCGGCTGTATGTTGTGTCCCCAATTATGCCAGAAATCTTCCCTACTTTTTAGACCAGATGTGGCTTGAGGTAAAGGATGGATTATTTGTCGCAATGTATGGCCCTTCACAGTTGCAAACAACTGTAAATCAAACCTCGGTATCTATTGAGCAAATAACCCAATACCCTTTTTCTGATCATGTGATATTTGAGTTAGATCTGGATAATCCCACTTCCTTCGCTATATATTTTAGGAAGCCACAGTGGGCTAAAGGTATACAAGTAATTTCCCCACAAACTACTTATGAGGAAAGTGAAAAATGGGTCAAAGTTTCAAAAGAATGGCGAAATGGGGACCAAATACAGCTGAACTTTGACCATCAAATACAACAACATCTACTGCCAAATGGTGAGGTGTATATGCAGCGGGGACCCCTTGTATTCGCCTATCCCATTGCACATAAAAAGGAGGTAATTAAGACCTATAGAGGAACGGACTTTACGGATTATCATTGCCATCCACAGACCGATGCATATGAAACCATACATCTTCCTCCTGCTAGAGATTGGGTGTATGAAGTAGTAGAGCCTTTTTCTAGAGAGATATGGACTGGAAAACAACCTCGATTAAAGGCGGGAGATCTTTCTTTAGTTCCTCTAGGTAATACTGTATTAAGAAAGGTTTCATTTCCGCTAAAGGATAGTTAATTGAAAAGGAACAATGAATTATAAATTGACACTTTTCCTGAGTATTATGACAGTATTATGGGTTGCCAGTAAGGCTCAAGGGGGAGGAGCAGAAGTCTCCCAACCCGGCCTTCCAGCTACACCCTATACGCACCCACCTGCTTGGGCCCAAGAAGTTATATGGTATGAGATTGGCGTGGAGCGCTTCCGTAATGGCGATCCAAGCAATGACCCAACTGCAGAAGACATTCAAGGAGCCTACCCTGGATTCGTACCAGATAACTGGGCTATTACTCCCTGGACCCAGGATTGGTACCAAGAGGATTCCTACATGTTGAACCTGGAGGCACATAGGGATACTTATGGAAATCCACTCACAAAATTTGTTGATAAAGTTCAAATGCGCCGATATGGGGGAGACCTTCAGGGGGTGTTGGACAAAATGGATTACCTAGATTCCCTAGGGGTGACGGCTGTTTACTTCCGACCTCTTAATGATGGACCGTCTCTACATAAGTACGATGTCCGAAATTGGCGCCACATAGATCGGAATTTTGGCCCTGATCCACAAAAAGATAAGGAAACTATCGCGTCGGAAATTCCGCATGACCCTGGTACCTGGAAGTTCACAGAAGCAGATAACCTTTTCTTAGAGCTTATCGAAGCGTTTCACCAAAGAGGAATTAAAGTAATTCTTGATTATTCATGGAACCATACGGGAAATACTTTCTGGGCTTGGCAAGATGTACTTGCCCATCAGGAAAAATCTGAATTTAAAGATTGGTATTGGATTGATCGTTTTGATCATCCAGAAACTCCCGAGGATGAATTTACCTACCACGGATGGGTAGGAGTCAGCGAACTTCCAGAAATTAAAGAAACCCAAAAACAAGACCTATCCAAGGGACTTAGCTTATTTGAAGGGAATATCTTTAGTGAAGCGGTAAAAGAACACATATTCCACGTAGTTCATCGCTGGTTGGACCCTAATCAAGACGGGGATTGCTCTGATGGAGTGGATGGCTATCGATTGGACGTTGCCGCTGAGACTCCACAAGGATTTTGGCGGGAATTCAGAGAGCACGTTCGAGGCATTAATCCTGATGCTTACCTATTAGGAGAGATTTGGTGGGAAGAATGGCCAGATAAACTGCTCAATCCAGAGCCCTATCTGAGGGGAGACGTCTTTGATGCGGTAATGAATTATCGCTGGTATCGTGCTGCGAGGCATTTGTTAAATGCTGCTCCCAGTCCTATCCCTGTATCTGAATTTATCGACAGCCTGACTACGTTTAAATCCCATCTTAGACCCGAAAGCTGCTATGCAATGATGAACCTCAATGGGGGCTTTGATACCCCACGGGTTCTCACTTCTTTGTTCAATAAAAATAAGTATAAGTATTATTGTAAAGCTCATGAAGATCCCAACTACAAAATTCACAAGCCAGATCCCCAAACGTTTCAGACCCTTAAGTTACTGCTAGCACATCAGTATACCTATATCGGAGCCCCCCATATTTATGCCGGTGATGAGATGGGAATGTGGGGGGCAGATGACCCCTCTTGCCGCAAACCGTTAATATGGCCAGATCTGACCTTCCAATCTGAAAAGCAACATCCACTGGGAAAGGAAAGGCCGGTTGATGAAGTAGTGTTCAATAGGGAACTCTTTCGCTACTACCAGAAACTAATCAACATTCGGAAAGAATCTTCCGTGTTAAGGCAGGGAGATATAGAATTTATACAGATTGAACAGGATCCAGAGATTTTAGCCTATCGCAGATTTATGGAGGATAAAGAATTGTATGTATTTTTGAATGTAGGTTACAGTGTAAAACGAGTTCAAATCGCTGTCGATCGAGAAGCGAGCTACAGTGATAAGTTATCCAATGGTAAGGTGAGTTGTGATTCTGGGATGCTGACCATAGAACTTCCCGCCCGAACGGCTTCTATTGTAGGCTCCTAGCTTATCGTAACTCGGCCTCCATTCTGGCTTTACCGGTGATATCTGTGCAATGAAATACAAACTAGCCATAGGTATACTTCTCTTGAGTTATTGTCTCAACGGACAACAGCTCAATGTAGCTGTAAACCAAATCCACGAGTTAAAAGATTTAAGTATAGATAACCATATAAAGTGCCTATCCAAAGACAAATCCGGCAATCTTTGGATAGGGGCTGATAATGGTCTATATAGGTATAATGGCAAGGATGTAGATAAAATAAATATCTCATATGTTAAAGACATGATCCTCACACGGCAAGGGGACCTGTATGTACTTTCAGATGCGGGGCTGTATGAAATCCAAACCACCCCATTTGATTGGACTCTTCACCATTTGATACCCAGTCGGAGAGAGGTGTCTGATACTACCCTCTCCTTTCCCAAAACTATTTATCAGGATATAAGTGGGAATATTTGGATAGGAGAAAATCAGGCAATTATTCGGTACCTAAATGGAACCATGAAGCGTTTTCCGATTGCAGAACAAAATGTAGGAAACTATCTGCGCCACTCTTTTACCTTTGCCGAGGACGGGTTTGGAACTTTGTGGACCTTATCTTTCAATGGAGACCTCTATCGATATGATAGAATGAATGAAGCATTTGTAGAGGTAATTCTCCCTATTAGGTTAAATGAAGCATCTGAATTGTCTTCAGATGAAGGGAATAAGCTATGGATTGGAAGTATCAGTGGAATTTTTGAAGCCACCTTGGGCGAAAACCATAGTATTCAAGGAATTCAGCAGATATCTGATTTGGGAAAGATTGCCTCTATTTCCATAAACGAGGGATATGCATGGGTTTCCTCCTTTGAGAAGGGCTTGTATCAATTTAACGTCGAAACCTATGGCAGCATTAAATTGAGTACCTTCGAGAACCTGGATATTCTCGATATTTTCCAAGAAACGGATCAGGTATGGCTCGCAGGAAGTGAAAGTATATTTGTCATCAATTCTGCCCCATTTTATACCTTTCCTCTTACCCTCAACCAGTTTGTTCCTACACTACAACAAGTCCGAGACAATAGCTTTGTGCTCAACCTTGGGCGGAAATGCTATAGAGTTCGACGAAGTCCCCAAGGGATGCAATTCGAAAGTTTGTTTGAGTCAGACAATCAACTTTGGGCGAATGATGCCTTGATTCACCAACAAGAACTTTGGATGGCAACTTCTCTGGGTGTCTATGTATATGACCTAGAATCTAAAGAATTAACCCTGCTTAAAGAAACGAATCAGAATTCTTGGTTGAATACCATTTATCGTACATCGGATGGATGTATTTGGGTGAGCAATCAGCAAGATGAAGCCCTGATTAAAATTGCCCCCGACCGTTCAGTCCATACTTACCTAGAATTGACAAGCGTTCGATTTGTTGTAGAAAATGAGGAAATAACCTATCTAGCTGGGGAAGAGGGCGTTTTGTATGCTTGTTCAGAGGAAGGCGATTATCAAGCGATTCCTTTGGATTTTGCCCTCCCAAAGCCCGATATATTTGATATGGCTTTTACGTCAGATTCGATCTTTCTCGCCACTGAAAAAGGTATTTTCACAGTTGGTAAGTCTCAATTAATTGATCCTACTGTTACTCCGCATCTTAAGGTAGCAGGAAATGTAGAAAGCATTGCCATCGATCAGGATGGAGTCGTCTGGTTTGCCCATCCCAAAGGGTTGTCTAAGTTAGAAAAGGGGGAACAAGTTACTTTTAATAGATCTCAGGGCCTGCCTTCTCAGTATATTGTTCAAAGGGGCCTTTTGATTGATGCAAATAACCAACTGTGGGTATGTACTTCGAAAGGCTTAGCTACATTGACAGAAGGGACTATTGGTATCTATCAAACACCGAAACCAGCCCTAGTTACCTGTATTAGTAATAACCAAGATCTCCCCGTGAAAGACTATAATTTGGGGTCCTTTTTCTATAACAGCGCCATAGGATTGGACTTTCTTTCTATGGCCTTTCCTGCGAATAGTGTTCAGTACCGAGCCCGATTAATGCAGGATGACCAATTGGTCAAGCAAGAGATTTCCGATGGGACAGTTTCCTTTTTTGGCCTAGAAATAGGGGACTACACCCTCCAAATCCAAGCCAAGCAACCTGGGGCAAAATGGAGTGATCCGGTGGCGTACACCTTTACGGTGGTTAAAAAGTGGCATCAAACAAGCTGGTTTATATTGCTCATAGCTTCCATCCTGGTGGGCATGATCTACTTGATTATAGGGTTGTATAATCGAAATTTACGTCAAACCAATGAAAAGCTTGAACTATTGGTAAAAGAACGTACGGCAAGCCTAGAGAATCAGAAAAATGAACTCCTCCAGAATCAGCAACAGATCGTTGTACAACAAAGAGAGCTAATAAACAAGAATGAAGTGCTTAGCGAAACCCAAAAAGCTTTGACGAATTCGGAAATCCAATTCTTGGAACTCAAACGAGACCAAATGCGTCGTGAATTGGAACTAAAAACCAAACAGCTTACTACCCATGCCCTTAGCATTCTACAAAAAAACCAATACCTACTGGAAATAAGTCAGTCCCTGGATGAGTTGGGAAACACCAAGGGGGAAAAAGAAATATCAAGTGCAGTCCGTAAAATGAGTCAGCACATTCGCAACAGTATCAAACAAGATCAGCGTTGGGATGAATTTCGCCTCTATTTTGAACAGGTCCATGCGGACTTTTATGCCAAACTCAAATTGTCTTTTCCCAAGCTCACCAACCAGGATCTCAAACAATGTGCCTTGGTTAAACTCAATCTTTCTTTGGAGGATAGTGCCACTATTTTAGGGGTTTCTTCCGAAAGTGTACGGATTTCACGGTACCGTATTCAAAAGAAAATGGGTATGAGTTCGCAAGCTGCATTTTACGAGTACTTGGTCAAACTATAATTCTTTTTTGTTACACCCAAAAATGGGCATAATAGCTAATTCTTGTATGTTTTGAACCCTAAGTTTGAAGCAAAGCTATTCTCTTGTAACGCTATTGTAACTAATATATTAAGAGGAGATTCTTGGACAAGCTTTGACAACGTATAGGGGACAACTACTTTTAATCAGACCTTGCGGTCATGATTGAAAGGACAGATGAAGATAAGACCTACCATTTTTCTCTTCTGCATTGCGATACTCGCCGCGGGTATAGGCTTGGTTCAAAGTTATACCCCTGAGGGAAATACCGATTCTTCGGTAGACCTGCCAGAGGTAGTTGACTTCAATTTTCACATTAAACCTATCCTTTCTGATAGATGCTATCACTGTCATGGCCCTGATGAAAATTCGCGAAAAGCGGGGCTTCGCTTGGATACGCAACAGGGTGCTATGGGGAGAGGGGAAAGCGGATCTTATGCCATCGTTTCGGGAAAGCCTAGTAAGAGTGAATTGATTAGGCGACTCACCTCTCATGATCCAGAAGTTCAAATGCCTCCTCCCGAAAGTGGCTTACGAGTTTCAGAATATGAGGTAACCTTACTCGAGAAGTGGATAGATCAAGGAGCCAAATGGAAAAAGCATTGGGCTTTTATTCCTCCCCAGAAAACTCAATTGCCAAAAATTTCTCAGAAAGGATGGCCCCACAACGAAATTGACCACTATATTTTGTCGAAACTAGAACAGAATGGCTTGAGTCCATCTGAATCAGCTTCTAAGCAAGCCCTAATTAGGCGATTGAGTTTCGATCTGACCGGACTCCCGCCCACGTTAGCAGAGATCGACGCTTTTGTTGCCGATGATTCGGATAATGCTTACGAGAAAGTGGTGGATAGACTGCTGGCAAGCCCAAGGTATGGGGAACGAATGGCTATCGACTGGCTAGGAGTTGCGAGGTACGGTGATACACATGGTTACGAAGCTGACTCTCGACGCATGGCCTGGCAATGGCGAGACTGGGTAATTGAAGCGTTCAATTCCAATCTACCATATAACCAATTTATTACCCAGCAACTCGCCGGAGACTTGATGCCGAATCCTTCTCGTGAGCAACTCATTGCAACCGCTTTTAATCGCAACCATTTGATGAATTCTGAAAATGGGATTTTAGATGAAGAATGGCGAGTAGAATACGTATCGGATCGAACCAATACAGCAGGCAAGGCCATTCTAGGGCTAACAATGGAGTGTGCTAAGTGTCATGACCATAAGTTCGACCCCATTTCTCAAAAAGAGTACTTTGGAATGTTTGCATTCTTCAATAATGTGGATGAGCCAGGCCAAATTCGATATGAATCCCAGGCCTATCCCGTTCTCAATCTGACTACAACTCAACAGCAACGTACCCTAAATTCGCTCAACAAAATCAGTAGCCAACAAAGAGAAGAGATTGCGGTATATATCAACAAGGTGGAAAAGGAAGGGAGTTGGGAATCCCGACTAGTCAAAGAGGTGGACCTCAAGAAAGGTCTGGAGGTTTACGTCCCTTTTGAGGAAGTAACTACTAACAAAAAAGGGAAATTCTTAGAAAATAAAGCTGCACTCAACCGGAAAGTTTCACTAGAAGGTGATGCCATATTCACGAAAGGAATACAGGGCAAAGCCTTTGAATTTGATGGAATTAATCAGATCCTATTTAAAGATGCAGGCAATAGCTTTGGAAGCAATGAGTCCTTTTCCTATTCCTTTTGGGCTCGATTTCCAGAACCCTTCCAGGAAGCTCGGTTTATGGGAACAGAAGATGGTAACTTCGATTTGGTCCCAGGATATTTGTTCTTTATCGAACACGATAAACTTTCTTTTCAGCTTTGCAATACCTGGGATCATAACTATATCAAAGTTACCTCTATCAAATCCTTTCCTTTCGAGAAATGGACCCATCTAACGGTAACCTATGACGGCTCTTCCAAGGCTTCAGGAGTGGAAATGTATATGGACGGTGAACCGTTGGAATTAGAGATTAAAAAAGATAACCTTAGTAAGCAACTTCCCACCCAAGCTTGGTTTACCATCGGGCACTCTAGTTTCCAAGGAGGCGCATTGGATGAATTTAGACAGTATAGCCGCGTGCTGACTCTACCTGAAGTAAGTATTCTTGCTGGTAAAGACCTCCCAGAGGAAGGATGGCTCGATTTTTACCTATACAATGTTGACAAGAAGTTGGACTCTTTACGGGATGGATTAAAAAATATACTTTCCCAGAAAATGAGCCTATTGGACACCATTCCTCAACTTATGGTGATGAAGGATCTTCAGGATAGTATTCGTCCAACTTATATCCTGGATCGAGGGATTTACAGTGAGAGAACGGAAAGGGTTGAGGCACATACCCCAACTTCTATTTTGGCCTTTGAAGGCACTTTGCCCAAAGATCGCTTGGGTTTTGCAGAATGGCTATTTGCTCCTGAACATCCTCTTACTGCTCGGGTAATGGTCAACCGAATGTGGCAGATGGTCTTTGGTCAAGGCCTAGTGGCTACTCCGGATGACTTCGGCAACCAAGGTTCTTTGCCAACACATCCAGAATTGTTGGATGCCTTGGCTGTGGATTTTCAGGAAAGTGGCTGGGACATGAAAGGCCTATTCAAAAAGCTAGTGATGTCTGCAACCTATCGGCAGTCAGCCTCTATTTCGCCACACCTTTACGAAAGGGATCCCACTAATGAATTACTTGCTAGGGCTCCTCGATACCGGTTACCAGCTGAAATGATCCGAGACAATGCCTTAATGATAAGTGGTCTACTCGTGGAAAAAATCGGGGGAGAGCCCGTTAAACCCTATCAACCTGCAGGAATATGGGCTCAGGTTTCTACTGCTCAAACCCCTTATGACCAGGATCATGGGAATAGGCTGTATCGTCGAAGCTTATACACCTATTGGAAAAGGGCCGTCCCTCCTCCCAATATGGTTACCTTTGATGCCCCTACCCGGCATGCATGTACTGTAAAAAGAGAGGCGACCAGCACTCCTCTTCAAGCTTTGATCCTTTTGAATGATGTTCAATTTGTTGAGGCATCGCGTGTATTTGCCGAGCACCTACTACAAAATCAAGAGATTAGCCTAGAGGAGCGTATTACCAATGGCTTCCGCATGGCAACTGCTAGGAGGCCATCAGAGGAAGAATTGGCCTCTCTCTCCTCACTTTACGAAGAAAGTAAAAGAGAATTTCAACAACATAATAACGATGTACAAGCACTCCTACAAACAGGAGAGTATCCTGTAGATGAAAATTTAGACCCATTAGAAGTAGCTGCGTACACCATGGTTACTTCAGCTATCCTCAATATGAATGAAACGATAACTAAAGGATGAGGTAGGCATTGGTCTACCCTCAAAACTGGAAAAATGAGAACGGAAAAAGAGCACATAGGGAATGTCCATGAGGATTTGGAAGTTTACACGGCTGATAACCAGCCGAGTCTTGAAAATGAGGTAAAGGCCAACTTCAGCCGTCGCCATTTTCTCGCTAAATCCAGTTTAGGCCTAGGAACCATGGCACTGGCTTCCTTGCTTAATCCTGTTTTTTCTAAAACTTTAGGAACCACTTCCACCCTCCCCCTAGGCAAGCCTCATTTTGCCCCCAAAGTAAAACGGGTGATTTACCTCTTCCAAAGCGGGGCTCCATCCCAGTTTGAGCTATTCGATCACAAGCCGCTACTGGAGGAAATGCATGGGAAGGACCTGCCTCCTTCTATCCGTGGAGAGCAACGCCTAACAGGAATGACCGCCAATCAACGCAGCTTCCCCTTGGTTCGAAGCCATTTTAGGTTCAAACAATTCGGCCAAAGCGGTGCTCCGATGAGTGAGTTGATGCCCCATTTGAGTGAATTAGTAGACGAATTGTGCTTCATCCGGTCCATGCATACCGAGGCAATCAACCATGATCCGGCTGTAACCTTTTTTCAGACGGGATCTCAAATTCCTGGGCGTCCCTGCATTGGTTCATGGTTGAGTTATGGCTTGGGAAGCGACAACCAAGATTTGCCCTCTTTTATGGTGATGTTATCCCGAGGAACGGGAAATCCTAACGGTATTGCCCTCAATTCCCGAATTTGGGGAAATGGCTTTTTACCCTCCCTTCACCAAGGAGTCCAACTCAGAGCGGGGAAAGACCCTGTACTCTACCTCAACAATCCAAATGGGGTAAGTCAATTCAACCGCAGGAATTTATTAGATAAGCTTGGCGAATTGGCTGAGTTGCAATACCAAAAAATCGGTGATCCAGAAATCATCAATAGTATCAGCCAGTATGAAATGGCTTATCGCATGCAATCCTCTGTACCCGATGTGGCCGATCTTTCGGACGAGCCAGATACGACCTTTGAGCTGTATGGCCCTGAAAGCAGGAAGCCAGGAACTTTCGCGGCCAATTGCATCATGGCAAGACGACTAATCGAGCGAGAAGTAAAGTTTGTTCAGCTTTATCACATGGGCTGGGACCAACACTATGCGTTAAATAAAGCCCTTCCAGGTCAAGCATACGATGTGGACCAACCTTCGGCAGCCCTGGTAATAGATTTGAAGCGAAGGGGGCTATTGGAGGATACCTTGGTTATTTGGGGAGGAGAGTTTGGCCGGACTGCCTATTGCCAGGGGAAGTTGACCTACGATTTGCTGGGTCGCGACCACCACCCTCGCTGTTTCACCATCTGGATGGCGGGGGCAGGGGTGAAGAAGGGCTTTTCCTACGGATCGACAGATGATTTTGGATACAATGTAACAGAAAACCCCGTCCATGTACATGATTTTCAAGCAACGCTTATGCATTTACTGGGAATTGATCATGAACAATTGACCTTCAAGCATCAGGGCCGTCGATTTCGCTTGACAGATGTTCATGGCCAGGTGGTAAAAGATATTTTGACATAGCATAAAAACAGACACAAGCAAATAATAGGTGTATCAGACAAATGAAAAGAAGAAACTTCATACAAGAGACAGCTTCACTTGCAATTGGTACTACCGTTCTCCCCTCATTTTATATTGGGAGACCTAAGCCTACATTGTCTGAAGCGGTGATTGGACATGGAGACTTTCGGTATAAAGTTCATAAAAATTGGGGAAACCTGGATTCTTCTACCCATCCCGTAAAGGACTGCCATGAGATGGTGATGGATAGCAAAGGGCGTCTGATTATGGTAGGAAACCACACGCGAAATAATATTTTGATTTATGATAAATCTGGAAAACTACTAGACTTTTGGGGGATTCGGTATGTTGCAGGGCATGGACTTACCCTATGGAATGATGGAGAAGAAGACTTCTTGTTCATTGCGGATGCCCATTGGGGGAGCACCAAAGGAGGTCCTAGCAGCGTAGTCAAAACCACAACGTATGGAAGGGAAATCATGAAAATAGAACACCCTTCTCATTATGGGGCTTATCCAGAAGATCTGGGATGGTCTCCTACAGAAACGGCTGTGGCACCCAATGGAGATATTTATATTGCTGATGGGTATGGCGCATGTTATATCCTTCAATTTAACCACAAGGGAGAATTTATTAGAAAATTTGGAGGAAAAGGGGACGGGGAAGACCAATTACTTACGGCCCATGGGGTATGTATAGATAACCGCGATAAGGATCATCCTACTGTCTTGGCGACTTCGCGTGCAACAAATTGTTTCAAACGATTTACTCTGGATGGAAAGTATCTCGAAACCATTCAGATGCCTGCAGCTTACGTTTGTCGCCCAGTAATCGATGGAGAAAATATCTATGCTGGGGTCTGTTGGTCTACCCCAAACCTTTACAATCCTGAAGACAGCAATACCCATCCGGTGAAAACAAGCCCTAACTCTGGCTTTGTAACCATCTTGAATAAGGAGGATACAGTTGTATCAAATCCAGGGGGTACAGCGCCTGAATACAAAAAGGGATTCCTCCAGCCCATGCTACAAAAGGAAGAGGTTTTTATGCATTGCCACGATGTCTGTGTGGATGAAGACAAGAATCTATACATCTGTCAATGGAATGCTCAAAATACCTATCCTATTAAATTAGAACGAATTTGAACAAAGTTCGATTATGTTTAAAAGAGAGAAAAAATGAAAATGGAGATTTCTTTAGAGATAACAATGTTGAGAATTGGATTAAAAATAATTTAAAAAAACTTTATTATATTAATTATAATATACCTACTACTACTATGCGAAGACTACTCAGTTGCTTTGTATATATATGCTTTATAGGAGCATCTATTGGGTATGCCCAGAACGCGGGTTCGGGCTCCTACCTATTATCTGGCCAGGTAATAGACGAAGAAGGAGAATACCTTATCGGCGCAACGGTCCAATCTAGGCTAAACCCATTATTAGGGGTACTTACAGATAAGCAAGGAAATTTTTCCATCTCTCTTCCCTCTGCTTCAGATACCCTTTATATTTCCTATCTGGGGTACAAAAAACAGCTAGTTCCCATAGCTGGGAAAGCTAGCCTTGAGGTCATTATGGTACCCGAACTTCAAACGTTAGATGAGGTGGTTGTGGTAGGCTTTGGAACCCAAAAGAAGCGGTTTACCACAGGAGCTATCTCAAATGTTAAAGGGGAAGATTTACAAAATGCCACTCAAACGACTGTTGATGGAGCTTTGCAAGGCCGTATTGCCGGTGTGCAAGTAACAACCTCAAGTGCTATGGCTGGTTCTCCTGTTTCCATTCGAATTCGAGGAACTTCTTCAATTGTTGCTAGCAGCGAGCCGCTTTATGTAGTAGACGGAGTCCCGGTTGTTTCAGGGAATTATTCCAAAAATAATGCGAGCTCCTGGCGGTTGGCTACTGCACACGAATCCAATGCCTTGGCACAACTCAATCCTGCAGACATTGAATCTATTGAAGTATTGAAGGATGCCTCAGCGGCAGCTATTTATGGCTCCCGAGGAGCAAATGGAGTAGTCCTTATCACCACCAAACGGGGTAAAGCCGGTAAGACTCAGTTTGATGCGAGCTACCAAACAGGGTTTTCCCAGGAAACCAACAGAATTGAGATGTTGGATGGACCCACTTACCTGGAACTTGCCCAAGAAGCCTGGGCCAATAGCCATGCAGATGCATTAGCAGATAGCGATCCAGATAACGATAGCCGATTTGATACTTCCAACGACTTTGCAAAATTTTGGAGTACCCTTCTTCCTCCGGGATTATCTAAAGAAAAGGCTCAGGCTACGAATACAGACTGGATTGATAAGGCCCTCCAACAAGGATTCTTTAATGAAATGAACCTCTCTGCATCAGGAGGGAATGATAAGACCTTGTTTTATATCGGCGGTACCTATCGAGATGAACAAGGCATATTTGTAGGAAATAACTTTGAGCGATATAACACCCGGGTAAACATTGACCACAAGCCCACAAAAAATCTTTCCATTGGTGCCAGAACGGCTTTCACGATTACTGACAGCGATATCATACCGATTGCCTGGGCAGGAGGGTTGGGAACAGCCCAAAGTCAAGCCTTACCTTTTTGGCCAGTTTACAATGACGATGGGACTTTCTTCAATGCCCAATCAGGGAACAATGTTGTGGCAGAGTTGGAAAATACAGATATGAACCAGCGAGGAACATCGATTTTGGGGAATGTATATGCGCAACTTACCTTTTTAGACCATTTTACCCTCCGAGGAGAATTTGGGATCAATAACATCTACAAGAACGAGTTTTACTATCGTTCTGCCATTATAGAGCCAGATGCTATATCTACTTCAGTATTGTCAGAAAGCCTTAATTGGAATACCAACAATACCCTGAGTTATAGCAATGAGTTCGGAGCGCATGCCATTGATGTTTTGGTAGGGATGAACGCTACAAAAAATGATTTTTACGCCAATATTATTGATGGAGAGACCTTTCCCAATCCTTCCCTGCGCAACCCAGAAAATGCTGCTACTCAAACGGCCTCCATCAACACAAGTGAATTCAGTTTTTTATCTTTTTTAAGCCGCTTGAACTATCGCTTCAAAGATCGTTACCTCTTAAGTGCAAGTGTTAGAAGAGATGGATCCTCCCGATTTGGCCAGGGAAATCGATGGGGAACCTTTCCTGCTGCTTCTATTGGGTGGATTATCTCAGAGGAAAGCTTTCTGAGGGGTTCTAGCTTGTTTTCCTTTATGAAGTTGCGTGCGAGTTATGGGGAGGTGGGAAATGCCGAGATTGGGAACTTTGAATACTTTGGCTCATTTGCTACTAACAATTATGTAGATATGCCGGGTATTGTCGTGAATGAGATCGACAATACTACATTGGGATGGGAAGCATCTCGCCAATACAATGTGGGCTTGGATTTCGGGATCAAGGAGGGGCGAATTGAAGTGGGCATTGATGCTTATTTGAAAGAGACGACAGATCTGTTGACGGAAGTCGAAGTATCAGCCCTCTCAGGGGTGGACCGCATCACTACCAATGTAGGCTCCTTGGAAAATAAAGGGATTGATTTCACATTTACCTCCCATAATTTTATCGGTAAATTTAAGTGGGTAAGCAACCTGAACCTCAATTACAATGTGAATAAAATTACAGACCTGGGGGGAAGGGCCTTTATACCTGGGCAGACATTTGGCTTAGGTGCAGTGGCAGAAGGCTATCCCGTCGGAGCCCGCTTTACAGTTCCCTTTGTTGGGATTGCCTCCGATAATATGATGCTTTCTGTAACCGACCCCAATACAGGAGAACAGCTTGAGATACAAGTTCAAGGAGGAGACGAACTCTATCTCAACCAATCGGGGGAAACCACAAATATTTATAATCCCAACGATCAGCGATTTCTAGGAAATCCTACGCCTGTTTGGACAGGTGGACTTACCAATAATTTTTCCTGGAAAGGCCTGGATTTGAATATATTGTTCACCTTTGCTGCTGGGCATGATATGTCCAATGAAGAACAGCGGTTTCAATATTTTGGCTTCGGCTATGGATGGAATATGTGGGCAAATGCAGTAGACCGTTGGCAAAACCCTGGAGACCAAACCCACATGCATCGACTAACCTGGGCACCTGAAAGGCCAGCCTCGGACCGGTTCATTTATAACGCAGATTTTATCCGTTTGAGAGACCTTACCTTGGGGTATAATTTCTCGAAATCTCTAATAAGTCGATTTAAGCTCAGTAACCTCCGCGTATACGCCAGAGGTACCAACCTAGCTACATTTACACAATATGAAGGGTGGGACCCCGAATATAATCGAGATGAGGCAGGAAATGTTGGCCAAGGAAAATCCTGGCTACCCTCCCCTCAGGCGAGAACTATTTCCTTTGGATTGAATGTATCATTTTAACCCTTTCTACTTGCGATATGAAATATTTACCCATACATACAATCTTTTTTACTTCTACATTCCTCCTGTTGGGATTGATAGGATGTGATGACTTTATTGATCTTGAGCCTGAAACCAGCCTTTCCAGCGCTTCTGCCTTCGATAATATAGAGGGAATCGAAGCGGGCTTAAATGGGGCTTACAGCGTGATGCAATCCGACTGGGTAGAACGGCAGTATGTATTTTCTGAGTGCCTAGCTGGAAATGTTTCTGAGGTGAATGCAATAAACAATACCAATTACCAGGATGCCTTGAGGCATCAATCCTGGATTGACTTATTCAATACAGCGAATTACTTGTGGGCCATGTGTTATCGAGTAATTGATCTTTCTAATCAGGTGATTGAGGCCATTCCTGCAATCCCTGAACCCAATCAGCAGATCACGAATGACAAGAATCGCCTGTTGGGCGAAGCGCTATTTTTGAGAGGAATGAATTTATTTGTTCTCAATCGTTTTTGGGGGCAACCCCAAAATGGACTATCCGTTCCCATTTTGACCAAACCCTATCAGCCTACAGATCTCCCCGCTAGAGCTACAATCGAGGAAGTCAAAAATCAGGTTGTTTCCGATCTGCGAGAAGCTGAGCGATTAATGGCAGGTGTGAGCAGTAATAGTAGCCGGGCCACGGTATGGGCAGTAAAAGGAATGTTAGCGAGGGTTTATTTTGAATATCAAGAGTATACAAATGCAGCTGCCTTGGCAGATGATATCATCAACAATGGGTTGGTAGAGGGTAGACGACTAAGCCTGTTGGAAGGTGATATGACGCCTCCTTTTAGCCCCAGTCTTACTTCGGAGAATATCTTCACCTTTCTGGGGAATTCTAGGGATCGGGCAAATATTAGATTATTCGAGATGTTCAGCCTGGAAAGTAGTGCGGTAGAACTTTCCATTTCAGAATCCTATTGGGACATCATAGGGGAAGAAAACGATGATTTGCGTATTCAACAACTCCATGAAGATTTCGGAGTGGCATTTGCCTGCTACAAATACGATGACCGGGAAATGAATATTCCCTTTATGCGTCTTCCCGAAATGTATTTGATCCGAGCGGAATCCCGGGTGAACCAAGGAGACTTAGAAGGTGGCCTCACCGATTTGAATACCTTGAGAAGTCGTGCCGGACTGAATCCTACTACTTATACTGACCAAGCAGATCTGCTAAATCAAATTTTCCGAGAGAGAAGCCTTGAACTTTCTATGGAAGGAGATAATCTGCACAACCTCAAACGCCTCGAAAGACCTGCTGGAGGATATCCAGCAGCTGAAGCCGCTTACAAGCTGGTATTTTTTATTCCAGAAAGGGAGGTTCAGCTCAACCCAAATTTGGTGCAAAATGATCCATGGTAGGTATACCACATGTGTTAGTTTCTTGGTCCTGATTTTTTCATCGATTCAAGTACAAAGCCAGTTTCAGTTCACAGAAATCAGTGCTGAAGCGGGAATCGACTACCATTACCTAGGCGTAAATGATATGGGAGGTGGTGCAGCTTTTTTCGATATGGATAATGACGGAGACGAAGACCTCTGGGTTTCAGGGGGCTTGAATCGGGACGTATTATATGAAAATGATGGAACGGGAAAGTTTACTGAGATTGGATTTGAGGCAGGTTTAGGAGTGACCTTTAACCTCGTCACAACAGGGGTCATTACAGGAGATTTAGATAATGATGGCTATAAGGACGTTCTGCTGACGACTCAGAGGGGATTTTCCCATTTACTCCTTCGGAACAAAGGGGATAAGACCTTTGAAAACCTTACCCATTCTGCTGGACTGGGGGGAATTGAGGCCTATGGGCTTGCAGCTAGCATGGCAGACATTAACCTGGATGGGTTGCTAGATATATACATTGGTAATTATATCGAGAAAGATCAAGTGCTTCGTACAGCAGATCGGGACACGGTATTAGGTTTCGCTCATGAGTGCCATACCAACCAATTATACCTCAATATGGGGGATTGGACTTTCCAGGAAGTATCTGAGGCTTGGGGCGTCGGTGATGTGGGATGTGCGCTCGCTACGGCCTTTTCAGATTTTGATGGCGATCACGATCCGGATTTATTGGTGGCAAATGACTTTGGAGAATGGGTCTTGCCCAACGCATTATTTAGAAATCAATACCCGGAACCCCAATTTATGAACATAAGTCGCACCTCAGGTATGGATCTGGGAATTTATGGGATGGGTATTGCCTTGGGAGATTATGACCAAGACCTGGACCTAGATTATTACATCACGAATCTGGGAGCAAACGTGTTGATGGAAAACAATACAGACGGAACCTTCTCAGAGGTCGCAGCGGAAGCTGGAATTGCTGATACGTATGGGCTGGATAGCCTGCTTGCTGTAGGCTGGGGTACTGTATTTATGGATATGGATAATGATGCAGACTTAGATGTTTATGTAGTAAATGGTTATGTCCCTGCAGCCCATTTTATTGATAATAAACAAGAAAACCCAAACAAGTTTTTTGAGAATGTTGGAAAGGGAAAGTTTCAAGAAGTACGGTTGGAAGGGGACTTATCGAGTCCCCAGAGGGGTAGGGGCTTGGCCTGTGCAGACATTGATGGAGATGGCGACTTGGACTTTTTAGTGGCCAATACGACCCGCCAAGCCAGTACGCAGGATATTCATCAACTAGAGCTGTACCGAAATGAATCTTCTTTTGGGAATAATTGGCTAGACATTCAATTTATTGGTAGGCAGGCCAATCGCGATGGGATTGGCAGTAAGGTCTATGCTTACTGTGGGGAAAAGACCTATTTGTATGAAGCTTCTGGAGGCTACGGTACCCATGCTTCCCAGCATAGCTCCATTCTCCACATGGGGCTAGGAGAAAGTATTGTAGATAGTTTGGTGCTTTTTTGGCCAGGAGGAAAAAAGCAGCTGATTGAAAGTCCTTTCTTAAATCAACGACTAACCATCCAAGAAGAGGAAGTCCTTACTACAAATGAGCCTAGGCTAGAACAGGATTTTACTTCTCTTCAGGTCTTTCCCAACCCATTTCATCAAAAGATACATATACGCTTCACCCTGGAATTGGAAGCCTCTGTTGAATTACAAATTTTTGACAAATTGGGTAGAGCTTATTCGACCTCTTTTCCTACTTCTT
>JBCCTX010000118.1:0-20962 GCA_039197765.1 Bacteroidota bacterium | reverse complement strand
TGGCATCTGCTATCATGTGGAATAAAACTATACATAGTATCCACTTAAAACTGTATCCGATACATAAAATTGGGAAATAGTCCAATCTGATACACTTCATTTACGGCATTGGTCAGACGGTTGTAGCGACGGGTAAAGACATTCTGGTTGTCTGTAACATTCTGTATATCCAGGTAAACGTGCTGGGAAAGGTTCTTCCTGCGACTGTTGAACTTCATTCCCACCTTTACATCCCATCGAAAATATGGGTCAAATCGCTCGGAAAAGGCTAGGTCTTCAAACAAGATTTGTCTTCCTGCATCTTGGGATGCCTCTAGGTTAATGGGGGTGTAATTTCTCCCTCCAGAAGTGGTAAGTTTGGTATCGAAGGTAAGGATATTTCTACCTGCCGATCCCAAAGGAAACTCTTTGCCAGTGAGAACATTCACCACATATTGGTTGTTAAATGCCGTGTTGCGTGCTATCCCATCGCTTCCTTCATAGGTAGAATTGTATACAGAGCCCGTAAGGAGGGCGTAATATCCCCTACTAAAGAATTTCTCCACGGTAAGCTCCACTCCGTAATTTATCCCTGTCCCTGCATTTACCAAATTCACCTTATTCTCAGAAAAATCGAAATCAGCCCCCTCATTCAGCAATGAAAAACTACTGGAAAAGGAATCAACGGGGACTCTATCCAGGAACTGGTAGTAGGTTTCTAGCTTTACGCGCCACTGAGTGCCTAGCTTGGCTTGGTAACCCAGGACGAAATGCTGATTTCGCGTAGCCTTCAAATTTAGGTTGGCCTCTTCAAATACTCCAGGAGTTACTTCCTTTTTGGCTAAAAGAATCGGAAGAGGAACTATTTGAGAATGAAGACCGTAGCCCAAACTCAGCTTATGCTGGGAATTAAGGGCATAGGTTAAGGCCAGTCTAGGTTCAATCACTCCGTTATTATTCAAGGTCAATAGTTGAGTATGTAGTCCTGCATTCAAGATAATCCTGGTAGATAGCTTGTATTTCGCCTGGATATATCCCTGGACCAAATTCATCCGCTCATTAAAGGCGAGAGTAGGTCGCCAATCAGGAGTAAATTCGCGCGATCTACTAGACAAATCATATGAATAGGATTCCAACAATAAGCCCATTCGAGTGGTGAGTCTTGCATTAAATTTTTTGTGGTAAAAAGAGGAGAATGACCATCTCCCTTCTCGATTATCTGTTTCTTCAATTCTACGCACACTATCAGCTTCATTACTTTGAAAAAATAACCTGTCGTATTCAAACTCGACTGAATTTGCTGAGGTAGCAATAGTGGTTTGTACATATGCAGAATTCCCCAGGATCAATTGGTGTTTTAATCCCAATACCCCGAAGTTAGAGACAAAAAATAGGTCTTCATCCTCTGCTGAAAAAAGGTCCTCTTCATCAATCTCATTGTGTAGAAAGTCTATATCACTCCTTCCGCCGATTCCAAAAAGGGAAAACTTACCCAAAGGACTGTTCCCAAAGTTGATGTTAAAAGCAAAATCCTGATAATCAGGAGCAGCATTAGTCCCGATAGGTAAGCCCAAGTCTGAGGCTACTCCGACAAAGGCATATCTACCTGCAACCAAATAGGAAGAGTGGTTGCTTTGATTGATTGGCCCTTCTGCCATCCCTTCAAATCCGCTCACAATTCCCATCTGCAGCATAAACTCGTGTTTATCTTTGTTTCCTTCCCTAAATCCGAGATCAAATACGCCTGCAAGTGCATTGCCATATTCTGCTGGAAAAGCACTAGTCAGAAAGTCCGAATTCTTGAGCATATTGGGGTTTAAAGCACTAACCGGCCCTCCAGTTGTACCCACTGTCGCGAAATGGTTAGGATTAGGAATGGGGATTCCCTGTAGCCTCCACAATACGCCTGTAGGGGAATTCCCTCGGATCACGATGTCATTGCGCGCATCGTCAGGAGCTGATACGCCTGCAAAATTTGCGGCCAAACGCGCTACATCACTCCGCCCACCCGAGAAACGGTTGACTTCCTCCATGCTAAACATTCTGGAGGAAACGGATGCCAACTCATTCTGTGTCCCATCTTTTTGGACGGTAGAGAATATCTCCACTTCTTCCAATTCCTCCACCGACTCGATTAGACCAAACTCCACCACTACCTCTTTCCCTGCAGTAACTTCCACATTGGGAACTTGGAGAGTTTGATATCCGATATAGGATACACGTATTCTGTGTCTACCCAAAGGAACACCTTCAATGGCAAAGTGGCCAAATACATCTGAAACGGCCCCTAATACAGGCTCCGTTGTGGTCAGCTGTACGGTAGCTCCCACCAAGGGCAATTCAGATTCTTTATCCATTATCACTCCCTTGAGGACCTGTTGAGCGCATAAGGAAAAGGTAAAGAGAACTAAGTACTGCAACAAGGCAAGAGATCTCATAAAGTCTACCCTTGAAGGAAAATTAAGGCTAGCCAGATGAAATCGGTGTGAAGGGTAAGGGAAAGTTAGATTCTTCATAGTTGATAGAGATTTCTCCTCCCAAATGTTCAATGGAAAGAGAACATGTGTGTGAAGGTTTACATACTTGCTAGCCCAACCTTATTTAAGGGATTCGTAGTTCAGGAATTCCGATCACTTTCGCTTTTCTGCTAATAGGTTTTCGCAATAGGAGCTTGGGGTCCTACGCTTTCTCTTGGACAAATCACAGTGAGGGTTTTTGATTCTACCTGGGAAGGACGTATTCGGAAACGCAAGGGGATGGCTTTCCATCCGACAACGGGCCTACCTTGGTTCATTGCCGGAGTGAATGTCAAACAGCTTATGTAGGGATTTACTGCTCCACTTAGCAAGGGATGAGAACTCCTAGCAATACGGTGATCCAAGTAGTTTCCCTGCGCATCTACTTTTACCATAACCTGGACCATTCCCTCCACACCTGCCTGCCTCAATGCCTTGGGATAAGGAATTCCCTTACGCAGCTCAGCTAGGTTCAAGGGCTGGGGTTCTTGCTCATACAAGGGGAGAGACTCCGTGGATTGTATCCGATTCTGGGCAGATAGAAAAGAAGGGAGAATAAGAATTAGGGCAAAAATCCAATAGATACGTGATTTCATTGTAGGATAGAGTTAACAGGTGAAACAAGATGAAGTCAATGACTTCTTTTCCTGTAAACCTCGCCTACAAAGCCCTTTGAAGCGCCTTATCCGGGTAGTTGAGACTGCCAAACGGTGAATTGAGACACCTCCGGGAAGATGAGACCTTGGATAGTGTCTATTTATTCGTCAGGGGATTGGCAAGCTGGCTACCATTGAGTTTCCAGAGGTTAAAGTCTAAATTATTAATGACGCCATTCCCATCGGCATCTATGGGTAGGTAGACATCCACCAAGGCCGAGTTCTGCTTCCAAAGGTTAAAATCGATATTACTATTGATTCCATCCTGGTTAAAGTCTCCACAGGTCATCACACTTACGTTTCCCATCTGTTTCAAAAACCTAGAATCCATTATATTCGTGAAATCTATGGCGATTACCTCGTCTTCTCTTAAGCTTAAAGGAGTATCTGTAATAATTGCCAAATGGCTTTTATGATATACAGCAATGTGATAGCTCCCCGCAGGCACTCCCTGAAAAACCCACGTACTATCGCCATTTACATCCAAAATCGATCCTGAAGAACTCAGCACACAGGCTTTCTGTGCTTCAATTGAACGGGGATCGTCAGAAGACCTGAGTTCCACATATACCCAATCGACAATGCCTAGCCCATGATTTTCTGCTAATGTCTCTAAACCTGCATAGTTTAAGGGTTCTACATTAAAAGGTTGGGCAATAGGAAGTAGGTTATTAGCCACTAATTCGGATGACATCTGCTGGGTTCCAGCATCCATAAAGCCCTCCAGCAATACTCTTGCAGCTATTCTCACCCCATTTTCAGGCGTTGTATCACAGGGAATCTTATTGGGAATCTCTGCTGCCAGATAAGGTCTGAGAATATCCATTTTCCAGTCGTTTATACTTGTCCAATCATCCTGTAAAATCCCCCCAGTATCCCCAGAATTGGGGTTCATGCACCAAAAGGTCCAACTGAATTCTCCCCCAAACTTCTCCATGAGTTCACTGATCCAGGTTTTACTAATGCCACCAAAGGAATTTTCCTCCTTGATGCCAAATTCACCCATCAATAAGTGTCCGATATTCTGTGTATGTATGAAACTCCATCTATGGTCCCATAAGGTGTCCAAGTTAGTTGGGAACTCGGGTACTTGGAACCAGGGTTGGTTGTGGACTTCTGGACCGTATTCGTGATGCGAGTAGATCAGTTTATCCGGCTTGCTTACTTGAAGGGGATAGTCCCTTACATCTGCTAGGTTTCCTCCCCACCACGCATTTTTCCCAGACTTATCCATCTGAATCCCTTCTACACAAATAACTATATTGGGATTAACTTCCCAGATAGCTTCTGCACATCTTTCCGCTGCCTTGGCCCAGTCATATGCAGGATCTCCATATCCCCAGGTAACATTGATATTGTTGCCATTATGAGGTTCATTGTTGAGGTCGGCTACAGCCAATGCAGCATACTCCTTGTATCGATCGGCTAAAAACACCCAGTCGGCGATCCACTTCTCTTCAGGAACTTCATCGGTATACCATAAATTTTCATTCAAATACCCATCTGCAGCTCGAGAGTGATTGTCTAAGACGATTTTCAGATTGTTCTCCTCACACCATTGGATGACGAGATCCAGCACCTCTAGCGGAGAACTAAGCGCAGCAATATAAGGATTTAAGGGGTCCCCAGTATAGGGATCACGTCCTGAAGGATTAACTTGTACACTTCCGATTTTAGCGCCTGGTTTGAGCATGTCATTAGACCAAGGAAGACGAATGGTGTTAAAGCCCAAGTCCTTTATCTGCTTCAGCACACTGTACATATCCCGACTGAATAGTCCGTGAAATACGTTAAGTTGAGTTTCAAAGCCAAACCAGTTCACGCCCGTAAGGCGTACTTCATTCCCCCTTGCGTCTAGCAATTTATTTCCCCTAACAGATAGGAAATTGGATTTGCAGGAATCTCCAGGAGTGGGTTGGGGATTAGGATCTGGATCTGGAGCGCCTGGCTCGCTACCGGATAGGGATTCTCCCTCAGCATACACAGGGATAAAATCCGTTTTTGCTCCCTGTGGGTGGTTTTCTGAGTTGTTGTTTACCCCTTGAAAAGACCAATCATTAGAGGCGTCCCATCCTTGGTTTACGTTTCCTGAGATTCCCACCTCAAATTGTAATTCTGCTCTTGAAGGGGATTCCCCAGTGGGGGTAATTTTTTCTGAAAAGGTAAACTCAACATAATAGATATCCTCTTTCCATTGGGTGATATTCCCGACAGTTATGTTGTTCCCATAGGTTAGTTTTACGTAGAGGTCACTCAGCTGAAATCCTGCTGCAAAGGCCTCGCTTAGGTCCATAAAGTATCGTACAGAGAAGTCACTTAAGGCCCTGGCTGGCCATGCAGAATGGTTGAAGATGTTTATGACGATTTGTGAAAACGAGTTGGTTTGTGCATTCGGTTTGACCCTTACAAAAAACTCATCTTCAGGTAGCTCAGGAATAGGGAATTCAGGTAGCGCCTGTCCCCCAAAGTCCTCTACCATTTTCGCCAGTGCACCGGAAAAACACGCATTGTAATCTGTTGCTACTTCATTGGCAATATAGTCCCCTCGATCATCTACGTAAGTGTCACTTAGATCTGGACCTCCTACCAATGCTCCATACAGGATATGCCGTGATTCCTCAGGGTTTCTTAAATTATTTGTCCAGGTTCCATGGGCGGTACGGTGATGGGGATTCTTGGGAGGATTATTCCCAAATCCAACTACGAAGCTCCTATTTGCAGGATTGTTTCCCAATGCATAGTTAATCTGATTAACAGCAAAGTTGTAGTACTGTTCCTTTTTGGCGGGATTACTGACGAAATCACTGTAAATAAATGCCATCAAGGAAGTATTGGCTGCATACCTTAAGGCACCCCACTGATCCAGCCATGCTAAGCCTCCGGGAGTGTAGTTGATTTGGTTTCCCTGATATCCGTCTGTCCAGTAGTCTAGCCAGCGCTCTGCATCTTCCATATACTGAGCCTTCCCTGTGATTTTAGCTAATAGTACATAACATCCATAGGCCTTATCATCCCATGCAACTGTCCACTTGTAGGATTTCACTTCACTTTGTGGCTCATTGCTCAGATAGGCATACTCCGCTTCTGCCTTCTGTAGGTAAGTAGGATCTTCGGTTGCTAAATACAACCAAATAGCTCCCCATACGAGCTCATCCTGGTATCCACTCCACGACCTGTAGTAGGTAGCTGCATCGGTTATTGCATCCGAGTATGCCCCCCGATAGCTATCTGCGAATTCGTACAGTTGCTTTGCATGCTCGAGTAATTCTTGACTATATGCAGGGTCTTCTTGTGAAAATAGGATACTGGCAGATGCCATTGCAGCTGCAGTTTCAGCTGCCAAATCAGACCCAGGGTTATTCGCATCAATTTTATAGGCAGGACGTGGCATCTCCATTACTTCTGCTGAACCCCACCAGGCATGATCCAATCCCCCATTACCTACCTGCCCATAGAATTCTGTGGGTCCTGTATGACACTTAATAAAATAGTCATTGGTCCACCTCAGACTCTCTAGGAGGTACTCCCATTGCCCAGACTGTTTGTATCCGTCTTCATATTCTATGCCTCCTAATGCCAATGCAGTAGATGAGAAAGCCATTGGAAAGCCAAACTTGACGTGGTCTCCTGCATCATACCAGCCTCCTGTCAAGTCAATCCCAACTTCTTGCCCATCCCCTTCAGCAGAATTCCCCCGCCAGGTAACTCTATTTGTAGTAGGGAGTATGCCAGAACGTTGGACTTCATAAAAGAACATCGATTGCTGGAGAACTTCCGCATAATTGTAAGAAGCATCTTGGCCAAATGTGGGTATTGATACCTGTATGAACAAACAATAGCAGAAAAGAATGTGAAGAAATTTCATTGAGATTTATGATTGGGATAGTTTGCTTAATTATTTAAATACCTGATAATCAAACAGTCTTAATCCAGAGTCTTACTTGATTGTTTATCCAATGATAAATTAATTGAATGTTTAATCCAATTAATGCATTATCCATTTAAATGTAAGTTTATTGGCGTTTTTCAACTTAGCCTAAAGGAATAGTTCCCTAGAAATACATTTTCTATTGCGATTATTTTCCCTTACCCCTAAAGGTCTGAGAGGAAAATATACCTCCTTCTCATCCAGGGGGGGTATTATTTGAGTACTGTTACATCTGGAAAATAAAAATCTATGAGGCAAGCTTGTAGGAGAAATTCACCGAGGAAGGGGTAACAGAAGAGAAAGGTTCATGAAAAAATTACCGTTAGAATTGCGAGAAATTCTCTTTTCACCGACTATACACACAAAATAGCTACCCCAGGGAATGTTGAGTAGGCGTAGAACTTGGGTATGTATCGGAGGTGTGAGATCGCTGGTAGGCAGAGGGGGTGAGACCTGTATGATTTTTGAAAATGCGGTTTAGGGAGGCTTTAGAATTAAACCCGCTTTCCATTCCTAACGCCAGGATGGTAAACTGAGCCTTTTCCGGATCTACCAATAACTCTTGCAGATACTTAACTCGATAACTATTTACAAAATCATAAAAAGGCTGTCCGGATGCCTCGTTGATAGTTTGTGAAAGAATATGTGGAGTAATGTGAAGCTTTTCAGCCAAATCCTGGACGGATAGTTTGGGTTGGAGATAAATTTCTTCCTTTTCAAATAAAGACAATATTTGTTGGAAGATATTCTCTCGCTCTTCATCAGTCAAAGAGGAATGGCTATACTTTTCAGTTTGAGATACCTCTTCCTCCATAACAGTGGGTAGGTGGGCCTCACCTTGTTGGGCCAAATAGACCTCTCTAGAATAGGTGCGAATCCCCTTATAGCAACACAAGCATACCCCAGCAATCATCGACATATCCACAATCGTATGAATAGCCCTCAAGTCCCCTTCGATAAATCCCAAATTATGGGCACCATAGGAAATAATGGTAATAACAATTACTCCTAGGTATATGAGGCCTAGGTGCCACAACCATTTCAATTGAAAGGGCTCAATGTAAGAAAGGTGGGCACGCAGGGAGTTTTGATAAGTTCGAATTTTCCGAAGTAATAGAACGAGGATCACTAAACTATAGATCTGAAAGCCTTTCTTGATAAGGCTGTAAAACATATTCGAATGCATACACAGGACTTCGACCTCAGATGGAGAATAGGAATGCAATATGCTTTGGTCGACGACAACTAATCCTGTCGCAATAATTCCCGGAACAAAATACAGGAGTTTTTTGTAGGAAATCTTTTGAAGAGGATGTAATAAAGAATGAACATATAGGGCAAATGCACCAATTAAGTAATAAGGAACTATCAGAACCAGGGTAAAGCCTAGAAGGGAGGCTTTCGCTTCAAAAATTAGCAGCAGCGCCAATAATGCTTGAATTCCTAACAGTAGGTAATCTGAAGTTTGGCGAGATTTCTTCTGAAAGGTAAGAAGAGCAAATACCCCTAGGAGGGTCAATCCTATGACGTTGATTGCATTCAAGAGTTGTGGATTAGTAGGTAGCTCACATATATACGAAAAAAGTAGATAGGAGGTTAGCCAACTTATTTACCGCTCGATAAAGATAAGGTAGTTCCAATAATTATTGCTCCTCCAAGTAACATATTCCAGGACATGGGCTCTTTGAACCAAAATATACTAAAACACATGGCTACGATTATTTCAAAATATGCTAGTAAAGAGGCCTGCGAAGCGGGAAGTCGCTTCAAGCCATAGAAGAAAAAGCTGAAACCTAGCATACCTAATAGTAGGGCATGAGAAGTACTAAGAATCAAATCCTTTTGAGTAGGCCAAGGCTCATTTGTTAGGAGAAAAGGAAGAAAAACCAAAGAACCGACCAGGTTTTGGTAAAAAATGAGCTCAATCCGCGTGTAGCTAGCAGAAGCTTTTTTAAAGATGACTACGGTCATGGCATATACAGCAGCTGTGCCCAAAGCTGCTGCCATTCCAATAAAATCTTTATTGGAGAAATTGAGCTCTTGGTTGCTAAAAACGATGATAATTCCTGTAAAGGCAACCGCCAACAAGGACCAAGTTTTTCGAGAAACGATCTCTTTGAGGAAAATTGCACTTAGAATTGTAACAAAAATGGGCCAGGTAAACAGAATCAACACGACATTTGCTATACTACCGTAGATAAAAGCAACAAAAAAAAGATACATGCGCAGCATATTCAGGAAAGAAGCCCACAACATGGGGCGGTAATTCCCTCGAAACAAGGCTATCCCTTTTATAGCCATAACGACTCCTAGGATCAGTACGGGTACAGCTGTACGGACAAATGCCATGGAAGTGGCGGGCATTTCCATGTATTTGACAAATACCCCACTGCTTCCTGCCAATGCTGCTGCTGCAAGTACTGCGAGATAGGGTTTAGGAGAAGAGGTGTTCAAGGAAGTAGGTTGATTAGTCTGTACTCAATAGGATACATACGTATGAAATCGACTGAGTTTCCATAAAATTGTAAATCTTGATTCCCTAAATCTTGATCTACTTATACCGCTTGCCATGCTTCATCACCATATCTATATCCTGCAAAATCGAAATATGGCGCAGTACATCTCCTTTTACTGCTATGATATCAGCGTATTTCCCTTCGCTTACAGTACCTACTTCATGGTCTACTCCCATGATCTTTGAAGGCCAATAGGTCGCTGCCTTTATAGTGTACATAGGATCAATCCCAAATTCATTAACCCAAACATCCAACTCATGCCAAGTGGATTGACAGTGAAACTTCATGGGGATTCCGCTATCGGTCCCAATAAGAAGTACAACACCCGCTTCTATTAGCTGCTTTACTTTACGTTCCAGCGTTGGACGGCGACTGGGAGTCAGTTGAAAATATGGAAGTCGACCCGGATGGGTGAGAGATCGCCTAATATCTGCGATGATATCTTCCGGCATTCCCTTATGCCAACAGTCATTGTCTAGTGCTTCGGGGTTATCTCTTACGTATTCATAATTGTATAATCCCTCTACCGTAGGAGTCCAATACAGGGGGCCAATATTCATCTGGGCGGTCCGCTCTTTGATCATTTCCAATACATCTTCAGGATATTCTGGTGCCGAGGATAGGCCTGTATGTTCAAAGCAATCCACCCCAGCTTTTAAGCCCCTACGAATTTCTTCCGGCCTATGGGAATGTCCCACCACAGTAAGGTTGTGGGCATGGGCCTCTTCAACGACCGCATATACTTCATCCATATTCATCTGATCCTGGTCTATAAGTTTGATGCAGTCAACCCCTGCCTCGGCCAAACGCTTTACTTTGGCGCGGGCATCTGCCACTCCATTCACCCCCCAACGAAAAGCCTCAGTCCCTGGATATGGCTTGTGTTGGATAAAAGGCCCTGACATGTACAAAGTAGGTCCATCAATTTCTCCTGAATTGATCGCATCCCGGACGGCAATACTTGCCTCAAGAGGCGCCCCAAGATCTCTAGCACTGGTAATTCCAGCCAATAACAACTGCTTGGCTGAGGCGGGCATAATGACAGATTCAAACTGGTCGATATACGCTGTGTCCCAGTGGGCATAGTCGCTATGTCCATTGATCATTAGGTGGACATGCATATCCCATAAACCTGGTAAAACGCTCATTCCTTCTGTAGAAATCCGCTCGGCACCCTCTGGTATTTGGATCTTCCCCACCTGACCAATTGCCTTGATCCGTTCTCCTTCCACTAAAATGACACTGTTGCGAATAGGCTTACCCCCAAAACCGTCTATAAGGGTTCCACCTATCAGGGCTTTTATGCCTGGAGACTGAGAATGTGCACTAAATCCTCCCAAAAGAAGGAGTAAACCTATGCAGAAAATCCTTTTCATTATGGATAAGTTATTCGGGTTTAGGGATGGAATATATGATTAAATTACAGAAAAATAATTCCTTGTCGTGGATATCAAGATTTTTCCCAACCCCATCGCATTAGGACAGGCAGCCGGAGCGTATGCAGTTGAAAGAATACAGGGACGCCTCCGTACAAAAACAGAAGTAAACCTCGTATTAGCAACTGGCACAAGCCAGTTTGAAACCTTGAGGTACCTTACAGATTCAGAGAAACTTGACTGGGAACGCATTCGCGTATTTCACTTGGATGAATACATTGGTCTGAAGGCTACCCATCCAGCGAGTTTTAGAAATTACCTCAACAAACGCGTCTATCAGAAACACCCGGAAATCCGTCATTTCCATTTCATTGAGGGCGATTCAGAAAATCCTTGGGAAGAGTGCGAACGCTTAGGGGAACTCATCCAACAGTTTCCTGCAGACCTGGCTCTGATAGGAATTGGGGAAAATGGACACCTGGCATTCAACGATCCTCCCGCTGATCTTGAAACAACAAAACCTTTCATTGTGGTCGAATTAGATGAGGCTTGTAGAAGACAGCAAATGGGAGAAGGCTGGTTTTCTTCTTTTGAATCGGTTCCCCAACGGGCTATTTCTATGAGTATTTCTCAGATCATGAAGAGCACAAGCCTGATTGTTTCAGTACCGGATACACGAAAAACAGTAGCGGTAAAGAATGCTGTACAGGGTGATATCCATCCGGGCAATCCCGCAGCTATTCTCCAAAATCATCCTGATTGCCACCTCTTCTTGGATAGCAATTCTGCTAGTAAGTTGTAAGGCCTTGGAATTATAAAGTATCACCCTTCTCCAAAGAGCTTGTACCAAGCACTTTCAAAAGTCTTTTGTAGGGATCTAGCGGCATTTCTATGGTTTCCCGTACCTTGCTGTGTAAAATAGCTTAGCTCTTTCTGAACCTCTTCTAGGGGTAAACCTTGAGAGATCCTAGCCAATAAAAGGTTCCAGCGTGCTTCTTCCTGCAATACGTCTGATATAAGGGAATCCGGCTGAACGAGTGCCTCAAAACTTTTTATTGCCGACCCATATTCTCCTGTATTATAGTAGGCATGCCCAAGCCAATATTGGGATTCAAGGTAAGTCTTAGTTTCTGCCTTAGGGATAGCGTTAAATGTTGCGATAGCCTTTCCATACGCTCCTTCATATAAGGCTTTTTTACCTAAATTAAGCTCATTATTCTTATCCTCCTGGTTTCCCTTAAGCACATCCGTAAGCGGTAATTTATACTGTGAACTGGCAATTTTCGGATTGCTGTATTGCGACTTTCCGAAAAAGAAGCCTACAAGCAAAATAACCGCCGCAGCTATCGACCCTCCAACTGCATAGGTTCGAAAACCTCTCTGGGAAGGCCTAATAGCTTTTACATTAGCAGCCGGCTCTTGTGCTTTCTTATTCTTTCCCATAACCTCATCTACGACTGCTAGCAAGGTAGCCTCATCCCCGAACTTATAGATTTCATTTTCTAGTGCTAATTCCTCATCCTTCTTGAGATCTTCCTCGAATTGGCTCTTCTCTTTACTCGATAACTCCCCTTCATGATATGCGAAAATTCGGTCGAAATTTTTCATGAACGAGACTTTAAGATTTGAACAATATGGGGGCTTGATTCAATAATCTTTGTAAGTTCTTTCATACAACGATAAACTGTACTTTTAACCGTATTCGTTCCCTTCAGTCCTAATTCACTTGCAATGTCTTCATACGGATACCCTAATTTTTTCAACTTGAGTATTTTCTGACATCTACTCGTTAGTTGGCCAAAAACAAATTGCATGGCCTCTTTATACTGATTGATACTCTGTATTTCCTCAATAGCAGCGGAGGGCATATTTTGAGGACGGTCTTTTAAAAACTCTTCTAGAGAATCTACATCAACATAGTCCTTTTGATTTCGTAGCCAACTGAATACCAGATTCTTCGCAATTCCTATTACGTAGGTATTTAACTTACTATCTCCCCTAAATCTCTCAAGTTTAATGTTCCTAAAGACGATTAGAAAGGTGTCCTGTTCAATATCCTCAACATCCTGTTTGGGTATTTTGTAGGTATGAACCATTTTGTAAAAAGTGTTTTTTATTACCTCTCGTTTAAACAGTTCGGTTATTCCTTCATTTCCTGTTTTAGGGTTCTTAATCAAATTCACAACCTGTTGATCTTCCTGAGATAGCTTACTGGGCATTTCTTACCTATTTGTATAATGAACCGGCAAAAGGTAAGCATTTTTTATTTTTTTGCTCAACAGTTGTCTAAAGTAAGTGCAAATGGAGGCTTAGGAGTTAAACTTATTCCCATTTTAGGTAAAAATACTCACTTCTGAGTCTTTCTTTTTAGGGATAACTCTCTAAATTTATGTCGCTCGTATTTAATTACTCTATCTTCAGATTTTAACTAAAAAATCAGCTGCAAGATTCCCCACCATGAAGAATCCCTTTCTTACCTTCCTCCTATTTCTCACTATCCAGGTCCAAGCCCAAGAAGATATCTTTCCATTAGGGGAAACCTATCTGGATAGCTCGATTCTGCTCTTTCAGAATTTCGATGTCTATCGAGCCTTAGATTATGCACAGAAATCTTATGGAATTTTCAAACGTGATTCATCCCAATATGCGCTAAGAGTAGCGGATGCAGGAGATCAGATGGGCCAGATACTCGACCTACTTCAGCAAAAAGATGAAGCCTTATCCCACTTTCAAGAGGGTCTAAGCATACGAGAGAAGATTGTTCCCACTCCTACCGCCGCAGTCGCTAGGTCGCACTACTATTTGGGCAACATACATTTCACCCTAAGAAAACTATCCCTTTCCTTGAGGCATTTAGAAGAGGCTGAACAGGTATTATTGGAGCATGCAGATTCCACAACCCTATTGGGAGAGGTATACAACAGTTTAGGGAATATTTGGGAAGTTGGCAGCGATCCAAACCTGGCCATTCTATATTTCAAGCGTGCTCAACGAATCTTTGAACAGAGCTCAAACCCCAATCCTACGCTTTTTAGTTCCTATATAAATGCAGGAAGGCTATACAGTCAAATAGGTGAGCTTGAGTTAGCCTTGGAAGAAATTGATAAGGCCTTCCGTTTTTCGACAGGTAGTACCTTTGAAGCCTCCTCCTGCTTAATTGAAAAAGGCTCCGCCTTTGCCCGCGCAGAGGTGTATGATTCCGCATTTTATTACCTGGATCTAGCAAAAGAGGAAGTGAAAGGCGATTTTCTTTATAACCAATACCCTACCTACAACAACATTGGATATATACAGATCCTCAATAAACAATTTGAACAAGCCATACCCACCCTTATCCAAGCCCGGGAACTAGCAACTCAGACATTTGGTCGCCCTCATCATCCGGAGGTTGCAAGGACCCAGATAAACCTTGCAATGGCCTATTATGGAGGGGAAGCCGAGGAGCTAGCCCAGAAAGAATATGAAGCAGCACTTGAAGCACTGGGGTACGATCAAAAAGGCCTCGTCGATCCCTCAAACATATCTGACTTATTTTTAACTGTATGGGCCCTATCAGATTTGGGAAATCTCGCAGCTAAACGCTTTTATACTTCTCAAGCGCAATCAGATTTTTCAACCGCTCAAGACTACTTCAATCGTGCATTCTTTATCCTCAGAAACCATAAAACTCAACTCAAGCTTTCCAGTTCTCGCCAGATGCTTTGGGAACAGCAACGCAGTCTATTTGAGAGATACATTCGCTTACTCGTCAGATCTGGGGAAAAAGAAAGTTGGGAAGAAGCCTGGTTGCTTGCTGAGGAAAGCCGAGACTTGTTAATTCGGGAAGCCATTCAGCGGGAAGACGATGAAATTGTTTCTCAGGTCCCTGATAGTTTATTGAATAGAGAGGAAGAACTTTCTCAGCAGCTCCTGGCCCTAAAAAGAAAGGACTTCCTTTCTGAAAACTCCCAGGAAAAAACGGAACTCCAGGACTCTATCTTTGCCGTTCAGGAAGTGCTTGTAGAACTCAAGGAAACTCTGCGAATCCAATATCCCAGCTATTTTCAAATCTATACAGACCCTAAATTAATTTCCCTATCAGGGTTTCAGGAGTTTCTCTCTCCAGGGCAGACTTGCCTAGAATACTTCTCTGGCGACAGCAGTTTATTTTGTTTCCTCATTCAGAAAGATCATTTAGAGGCAAGTGAGATACGTTCATCAACACGCCTAGATGAGCAGATAAAGGGATTTCGAGCTGTATTGGATACGCGGACACCGCATCCTATGAATGGAGAAGCACGCGAGCATTTTGTCAAAACCAGCTATGGCTTGTATACAGAGCTTATCGCCCCTTTCCAAGAAAAGCTCACTGGAGAGCTTACCCTGATTCCGGATGGCCTTTTAAATTATATTCCCTTTGAAGTGTTACTGACCCAGACTCCTGATGATCTACTAGCTATGTATGCCTATCCCTACCTACTAAGGGAGCATGAGATCAACTATGGATACTCAGCCACCCTTCTCAAACAAATGACGGAAATGGAATCCAACAGAAGTAAAGAAAATTTGCTTGCTTTTGCTCCCACATTTGACCTCACTTATTCTCGTGATTCCACGCTAAAACATATTATTCCATTGAAGTATAGTGAGACAGAGGTCCAGGAAATCACACAAGTAGTCGGAGGGAAATCCTTTATAGGATCAAATGCAACCCTCACAAGCCTCCTTAAATACGCTACTGGACAAAGAGTCTTGCATTTTTCCACCCATGCCCAGGTAAATGATCAATTTGGAGACTATTCCTATATCTTATTTACTCGAGGGCTTGATTCCATAGACCAAGACCCAAGACTATTTATCCAGGACTTGCATTCCATGAAACTCCCTACGGAAATGGTTGTTCTTTCTGCATGTGAAACGGGTATAGGCGAGTGGCAAAAAGGGGAAGGAATCCTCAGCTTGGGCAGGGGATTTACCTATGCTGGCGCCAAAAGCATCGTCAATTCCTTATGGAAAGTAAATGAAGAGACTACCGCCTTGCTCATGAAATCTTTCTATCAAAACCTCCAGCAGAATATGAGTAAGTCAGAAGCCCTACGACAGGCCAAACTCAGTTACCTCGATTCAGATAACCCTGCCGACCCTTTTTACTGGGCTAGTTTTGTGGCCGTAGGAGACATGACTCCTTTACCGCTGGGCAATGCTTACAGCGGATGGTGGGCTTACCTCCTATTGGGAATGACTATTGCTGTCTTTGGGTTTTGGCGGATGTGGAAGGGAAGCTGATTGAAGGTGATTCCTACTCCAACCGGGTTCCCTTCAATATTTCTTTTAGAACGCGTTTACCTTTTCCATTTTCAGGCTACTCAATAGAAGAGTTTACCTGAGATGATGTATAGTCGTAGTTCTACAAGGAGAAATGTCATGGATCCAAAATTAATATTAAACTTTATCCTAACTGCTGCCAGGTTGACAGCAACTGCTATTTCTGTTTTAGAGAAACATAACAGTGGTTACTTAAGGGAGTTGGCTCAGGTTGAATATACCTCTGCCAAACAATCCTTTAATGCAGCTTCTTACGCGACCAGTAAAGCTGCCATCAATGCAGAAATTGTAAAGGGCATAGGCCAGATGCAAGTAGGCTATAATGCAGTGTATTTTTATTTGACCAAGGAAAGAGAGCTACTAGGATTGATTCCCTTGAACAGAACCAAACGCAAAAGGCAAGAAATCCATTCTGAACTAGCGGAAGTAGCATGTGTTATTTCCCTCTGTTACCTGGAAATTGATCACAGCGGAATTGAAAATGCTATCACATGGATGGAAAAAGCTTTTACTCATTTTTTTGAGTATCAAGAATTAGCCTATGAGCAGGGATACTTGGCTTCCAATCTTCAAGATCAGGAACGCAAATTGGTGAAGATCTTTCAAGAAAAGAGACTCATTGCAACTGGAGATAAGCGGAGAAGGAAAATATTCATCCAAAACCTTTCTGGGGAAGATGTAGATGTCTATTTGTCTTACCATACATTATTTTCTGACGGTACTTGGGGATGGAATGGGAAAAAATTTAGCTCTTGTTGGTCTATTGAAAATGGTGTAAAAACAGGCTTAAGGGATAGTAATAGCCATTCTAACTGGAGTGTACGTGCGGACTTCATTAAGGTAAAGGCAACACCGGACAATGGCTACGGGACCTGGGATACCTATGAAACCTTTATTAAGTATACTGGTGAAATTCCGCTTTCTCAACAAGATGATAGGAATATCTATACATTGAATCCAGCAGAGTCTCAGGTTAGAAACCTGTATATCGTTAACAATACCCGATATGCGTTAAAGGTAAAGGTAGCCTATCGAACCTGCTTTAAAAGTGGAAGGTATAAATGGTGTAATACAGATTTTAAAGAATTTTGGTCATTTGATCGGGGAGAAAGTGCCTATTTGGAGCATGATTCCTGGAGATTGAATGCAGATCTTATCAAAATTTGGGCAGTTTCAAAAGATGGTAAACATATCTGGGAATCCTACAAGGACAAAGTACTGAATATCGGGGGTAGACCTACAGGAGATGGGGGACTAATAGGAGACTATACCTTTACTTTTACGTAAAATTATTTAATAGTCTTTTCCCTGAGCTTACCTCGCCAAAGAAGCCAGGATGACCTACAAGGGTACATTCTTCGCATTGAGGTGGGACAAAGACGATGGTGCACTTTTTGACAAATCTAGTAATTGGTTGACGAGTTCCAATAAGCAGTTGGCGCTTCTTACAAGAAGCAGATCCATATTCCCATTTGTATGGAAATATGAATCCTATTTTGTAATGTATAAGGAATATACATACGCCATTTATACCTATGACTACATGCTTACTTCCCCAGAAGAATTTCAGATAAACTGAGGTTCTGCCTGAATGATTTCCTGATTCACTCCTTTTCGAAACTGCTCAAAATTTGTCTGAAATAGTTTCACCAACTTCTTTTTCGCCTCATCGTAAGCCGCCTTTTCCTCCCAGGTGTTGCGTGGAATCAAAATCTCAGCGGGAACATTGGGACAAGAAAGAGGAATCTCCAATTTAAAATTCAGGTCCTCCACCCACTCAACCGAATCAAAATCCTTGTTGTGAATGGCGTCGATGATTGCCCGAGTATAGCGCAGTTTAATCCGAGACCCTACTCCATAGCCTCCCCCCGTCCAACCTGTATTCACCAACCAGGCCTTTACATTGTGGTCTTTGAGTTTCTTTGCAAGGAGCTCCGCATAAACATTGGGGTGCCACATCATAAAAGCTGCGCCGAAACAAGCTGAAAAAGTTGCAATAGGTTCTGTAACTCCCATTTCAGTTCCAGCTACCTTGGCAGTATATCCTGAAATAAAGTGGTAGCTCGCCTGTTCTGGACTCAAGCGCGATACAGGAGGAAGGACCCCAAAGGCATCACAAGTCAGGAAAATTACATTCTGTGGCTGGCCAGCCACACAGGGCATCTGGATATTATCGATATAGTGAATCGGATAGGAAGCCCGGGTATTTTGTGTGATAGAAGTATCAGAATAATCCACTTCATGGGTTTCCTTGTCATAAATCACATTCTCCAGGATGGTACCAAAGCGAATGGCGTTATATATGTCTGGCTCTTTTTCTGGACTCAAATCAATCGCCTTCGCATAGCAACCTCCCTCAATATTGAACACCCCCTCTTTTGTCCAGCAGTGCTCATCATCCCCGATCAGCTTCCGCTTGGGGTCAGCGCTCAAGGTTGTCTTACCTGTCCCTGACAGTCCAAATAGAACACTTACGTCCCCTGATTCTCCCACATTCGCCGAGCAATGCATCGGCAGCACATTCAGTAACGGCATAAGGTAATTCATCACAGAGAAAATTCCTTTCTTCATTTCCCCTGCATACTCCGTACCGAGAATGACAATTTCTTTACGCTCCAAAAACAAGTCGACACTTGTCTTCGAAGTCATCTTAGACGTGTAACGATTAGCAGGGAAGCCTCCTGCATTAAATATGACATAATCAGGATCTCCGAAGTTCTCCAGTTCTTCATCCGAAGGCATTATAAGCATATTCTGCATGAAGAGGGCGTGGTAGGCGCGGGTACAGATGATACGCACTTTAATTTGGTAGTTGGGATCCCATCCCGCAAAGGCATCCACAACAAATAATCTCTTCCGCGTATTGAGGTAATCAATGCCACGTTCCCGATTGATCATGAAAGTTTGCTCATCCAATTCAATATTAATATTTCCCCAGTCTATATTTTGATCAGAGTCAGGATTGCGCACAATTCGCTTATCTTTAGGGCTCCTTCCCGTCTTCTGACCAGAATATACCATAAGTGCTCCCGTATCAGAAATCGAAGTACCTTCTTCATACCTAAGAGCAATTTCATATAGCTGAGGTACACTGGTATTCCTATGAATTATGGATACATCAATACCATATTGAGAAAGATCAAATGTCATAAGTGAAAATTTTGTTTGGTGAAAAAAATTTAATTGTATCTGCCAATACACTCAAAGATACAAAGTTCTTAGAGAAAGAAAATGAGAATTCTTACCTACTTAAATGACTTCCACATGCCTCAAGGAGAAACAAAGAGAGGGGGGGAGAAGATCAGGAACCCACACGCACTAAGGCGTGCAGGCCTGATGTGTAGCTACAACTGAAAAATCCGAAGGTAATTCAGATCTTATTAGATTAATAAGGATATTCTCTTCAATCTACAGAGAATACCCTTACACCAGCTAAAGTTTTTGGAAACGGTTAGTTTTGCTTCCTGAAACGACTCAAAATAAACTCCATTTGTTTCCCAGCAGCTTCTCTACCTCCAAGACCGAGGGATAATGCGGCTGCTACTGCAACAGCACCTACAGTAAGTCCGAATGCCATATGGACTATTTCATTGGCAATGCCTATGGTCCTTAGAGATATTGCGAGGAATACGCAACGGGCATGTTGAGGGTGGGGTAAAAGAAGTGCTACTGAAGGAGAGTGTCCAAAGTTAATAACTAACCTTTCGACGTTAAAATGGGAAAAAGGTAACCAGACCCTTTTTGTTCTATCATACAAGAATAGTCCCAGAATACTCAGAGGAGTGAATATAGGGGATTGCCTCGGCCTGACATATATATACCCTAAAAACACCTGAATCAAGCGCAGAAAAGGCATTATCGAGTTTGGGAATCATACCTCCTGAAATAATCCCTGCTTCCTGGTATTGCTTAAATTCCTGGAAATTCATACGGGGAATCAGGCTATGGGGATCATGCGCATCCTTGAGCACGCCAGGTAATTCAAAACAATACACCAAATGCACTTGGAAGGGAATGGCAAGTGCACAGGCAAGGGAGGATGCAATCGTATCAGCATTGGTATTTAATAACTGTCCCTTTCCATCGTGGGTAATCGGGGCTACTACTGGGATAATACCGTTATTCAATAAGAAACTTATCCGATCCGTATTTACCTGATCGATGTCTCCTGCGTATCCATAATCTATGGTTTTTACCGGTCTTTTATGTGCTAATATAACAGATAAATCAGCCCCTGAGAGGCCAAGCGCTTGCACCTCAAGGGCTTGCAATTGCGCAACAAGACGTTTGTTTACCCAGCCGGCATAGCTCATTACTGCCACCTTTAGCATCGGTTCATTGGTAATCCTTCTCCCTTCTACCAAGGGGGCCTCAATACCCAAACGGCTGGCAAGTTCCGTGGCCTCAGGCCCACCACCGTGAACCAATACTTTCAATCCGGAAATTTGGGCGAAAGCAGCCAATGCCAAGGATAATTCTCTCTCCTTACCAATGAGCTTGCCACCAAATTTTACGAGGGTAATTTTTTCCTTCATAAGGATTTCAACATGTGGACCAACACTGTCTGTACAGCTACTACTCTGTGCAAGGCCTGATCCTTGACTAAGGAATTGGGGGAATCTATGACAGCATCTGAGACCACTACATTTCTTCTAACAGGCAGACAGTGCATAAAATGTGCATTATG
>JBCCTX010000117.1:0-21198 GCA_039197765.1 Bacteroidota bacterium | reverse complement strand
AGGGCATTGCCGAGTTGAAAGCTATTGATGAGAGAGGAAAGCTTTGCTTCGATCTGATTGACCAGGGCTTTCAATTGGCTGCGATCTGCAAACTCCACGTCCTCTTCTCCAAAGTCGAGTTCGAGTTCGATGAGGGAGGTAAAGTCTAGAAGTTGTTGGCGCAAGGCTTTGAGTTCGGTCGATACGCCTCCGCGCAGTTGGTTCATGGCCAGTTTATGGCTTTGATGGGATTGAGAGGCGATAAGATCGGCAATGGCCTCGGCCTGGGCTAGGTCCATGGCTCCGTTGAGGTAGGCGCGTTGAGTGAATTCTCCAGGTTCGGCTAGGCGACAGCCCTGGTTGACCAATAATTGAAGGATTTCGCGCAGGATATAAGGAGAACCGTGGCAGGAAATTTCAATGGTGTCTTCCCGAGTGAAAGATTTGGGCGCGCGAAAGAGGCTGACTACCACTTCATCCAGTACTTCCTCTTTTTGAAGAACTTGGCCGAAGTGTAAGGTATGGCCTGGAGCTTGGGAAAGGTCTTTGCTGAAACAGGCATCGACTAGGGCTATAGCCTTTGGACCCGAAACACGAATTAGGCCGAGTGCACCTACTCCGTTAGGGGTAGTAATAGCAGCAATGGTATCTTGGTGAGAAAGCATAGAGCAAGATAGGAATATTCCGAATTAAAATTGAAAATCGTAAAGTTATGCTTATTTTCGTTTCATAAAATAAAAAACAGCTCAAGGTTCCATGAAAAATCTCACCTATCCTACATGTACCTTAGAAGAATACCTCCTCTGCGAAGAGCAATCCGAGTATCGCAACGAATTCCACAATGGCGAAATCGAAGCCATGGCTGGAGAGAGCCAAAATCATAGCATATTGTGTCATAATATTCACGGTCTCCTTTTTCAGGCGCTTGGAGATCGTAATTGTAAAACATTCTCCAGCAACATGAAGGTCTACATCCCGGAATGTAATGCTATGTATTATCCTGATGTATCTGTGATATGTGGGGTAGTCCATATGGCCTTGGAAAGAAATGATATAATCCTCAATCCCCTCCTACTATTTGAAGTGTTATCAAAAAGTACGGCAAAATTCGACCAAGGCGAAAAATTTGATAATTACAAAACGTTGGACAGTCTCCAAGAATATGTGCTGATTGATCAATATCGATATAAGGTCCAAGTATTTGTCAAAGAAAAAGACAAGTGGAAGGCTACAGAATACATAGATCCAACTGTTTCCTTTTTCCTCAAGTCGATCGGAACCTATTTATCCGTTGCTACTTTGTATCGAAAAGTAGAATTCCCTTAGATTTTATAGGCTTTGTTTTGAAGATCCATTTACAGAACTACGGAACAACCGATAGCTTGGCATCGTGCTCGTCGTGTTCCTCTTCATGAAGAGGCTGCAATGTCTTGTTAGCTGAGGGAAGATTGTTCTCCTCCAGCACAAAGGCTACTACTTTATCAGAGCTACTGGAAATCTGCTTTAGGAAAGGAGTGGCATAAAATCCCATCCAGAACATAAGGATGATAAGCGGAAGCATTACAGCTACTTCGCGGCCATTGAGGTCAATCAGGTTGCGATTTTCTTCCTTGTCTAGCTCACCAAACATCACCCGACGGAACATCCAAAGAAGGTAAACCGCTGCTATGATGACACCAGATGCAGCAAATATGGCAAATGCCTGTGAAATCACAGTTGACTTGAAGCTACCCATCAAGACCAAAAATTCACCTACAAATCCGTTGAGTCCAGGCAAACCTACAGAAGCCATTACAGTAATCATAAATACCAAGGTGAAAATAGGGACGCGTTTGGCAAGGCCCTGAAAGTCTGATATCATTCGAGTGTGGCGGCGGTCATAGATCATTCCCACGACAAGGAATAAGGCTCCAGTTGCTATCCCGTGATTCACCATCTGAATAATGGCGCCACTCATTGCTTCTTCAGTAAAGGCAAATATCCCTAAGACAATAAAGCCCAAGTGAGAAACGGAGGAATAGGCAACCAATTTCTTAACATCTTTTTGAACCATGGCGGCCATGGCACCATAAATAATTCCTACAACGGCAAAACCAGATAAGAGCGGGGCAAACTGCACAGATGCTTCAGGAAACAGCGGTAAGCAGAAACGAATTAAGCCATAGGTGCCCATTTTGAGTAGGACTCCCGCCAGGATTACAGAACCTGCCGTAGGGGCTTGGGTATGCGCGTCGGGAAGCCAAGTATGTACGGGGAAAAGGGGCACTTTTATGGCAAAACTTAGAGTAAAGGCCCAAAACAGCCATACCTTAGTTGAAATGCCTACTTCAGCTTGCTCCAGAATGGTCAAGTAAGAGGTGGTGAAAGCCTTTCCTGGAACGTTGATTCCAAGATAGATGATGGCTATCAGCATGAGTAGAGAGCCTACCAGGGTATATAGGAAAAACTTAAGAGATGCATATATGCGTTCCTTACCTCCCCAGATCCCAATGAGGAAATACATCGGTATCAGCACCATTTCGAAGAATATGTAGAACAACAACATATCCAGCGAGAGGAAGAAGCCTATTACGCCAGTCTCTAGAAACAATAGCAAGATATAGTATGCGATCTCATGTTTGCCTATAGAGCCCCAAGAAAAATAGATAGTTAGTGGGAACAAGAGCGTTGTAAGCAGGACTAGATAAATGGAGATACCATCTAAGCCCAGGGTATAGTTTATTTCAAAGCCTCCTGAAGTAAACCAAGGAAGGTTAATGAAGTAAACGAATCCATTCTCATCTACGTTTCCTGCAGCAACTTCTCCTGTGTAGGAAAAGTATAACCAGATACTAGCCAAAAAGGGAATCACAGAGAAAATTAAGGCTAAGGATCTAGCTCCCTGATCGCTGCGAAAGGCTAGGATAAAGAGGGCACCGACCAAAGGGGTGAAAATGAGGGATTGTAAAAGAAGCTCTGCCACGGAGTAATTAATTTAGTTGAAGTTGTCCCGGGTTAGGAAGAAAAACTTAGGGTTTTCAAGCCATTAAATTCTACTTCATACAAACCTTTTCTTCAGAAACTGGCCCAAAGATATGCCTTTTTATATTAAAGTCCATAGTAAGCTTAGATCCCTCTCTTCTCCTACTTATCACGTACTCCTACTACCTACTACCTACTACCTACTACCTACTACCTACTACTTAGGACTTACTACCTATCCTCGACTCCTGCAAACTGCTTGACTGCTTTGATATACGCTGCAGCTACTAATTGAACTCGAGTAGAAGTAGGAATGCCTTCCACTTCCATTCCGCGTTTTTCCAACCATAGCAATTCCCGCCAATTGTCTTGACACAAGCTTTCTCCATAGCAAAGTGGACTTTTTACAAGGCGGGTTAAGGCCAGGTTGCGTGCATACACACCGGGTTTACTAGTAGGAAGGCAAAACTCAGGCAGGTAATCGGGTTCCTTCCCTCTTTGTACAATGGGTACATGGGTATAGTAGGTATTGGCATCCAAATACAAGGAGGAAAGTCGAATGGACTCTGGAATGGAATATCCTAACAGTAGCCTTAAGAAGTTAATGCGCCCCTCCAATGTCCTTAGATCTCCCAAGCCCATACTTCCTGGAACGAAGGCCATGCTGTAATTGGCATAGCCAGGCTTGAAATATCCTTCCCTATCGCGATTGTCCCAATTGTCTTTGTCTACATTGTAATGAATGATCAAAGTCGCATGAGGACGAAACGCGTTGATTTTTGTGGCTCGCATACGCAAATCTAGGATATTGAAAAAGCGGCGAAAAATATCGTTCTCGGTTGCCTGAGTACGCCAAAATTTTGCCTTTTGCTGAGACATTCTCCCTGCCCGAACCTCTTGGTCTACCGCCTTTAGGAAGTAGTTTTTCCGCCAGTCTTTGTACAAAGGGCCGATTGCACTTTGCCCTGGTTTTTCCCGTGTCATCATTACCTCGGCTCCTAATTTTTCTAACTCTTTTTTTATCAAGAAAGCAGTAGTAAGGTTGAGGTTAGCTTCCCAAAAAGCTACGCCAGGACGGCTATTGGTTGGACGGACTTTGACATACTTTCCCTCCAGTTCAGCCTCTTCCATGGATCCCCCTATATGTCCAGGATCGATTGCTACACGCATTCCTGTTAAGGGAGTCGTAGTGAGTGCTCGACTGGATTTCCAGGTAGAGCGCTCATACTCATTTAATAACGAAGATTCCCATTTACGCGTCTTTTTACCTTGATACATCTGAAGAAGCGTATTCCTAGGTAGCTGTTCTGCCATCGCGAGAAAGGCTTCTATTTCCTCTGGGAAGATATGTATCTCAGGGCGGTTGCGCTGTTTGTCTCCAGGGGTAGCATATAGGAATACTCCATCTGAAGAGATGGTCAACTGCTCCATGAAGGCGCCCTGCTTATCTAGAATGGAAAGGTTATATCGGACTCTGGACTCCCAAGAGACAAATGATGAAGGGTTAGGTTGGCTATAACACACATAGAATGCTAAGAGAAAGTATAAGAAGAAGATTTTTTTCATAGGATTTTACCACAGCAGCAAATTCAAGAAAGAAGGGCATTAGCTTTTGGGAGATGACTATTTCATTTCTAGATTTCCTCAATCAAGGCAACCAAAAGTTCAATTTTAAGGTGAAAAAGGGTCGAAAATTCCTGCCGATACGGCGCAAAGCTTCTTCTCGAAAAGAAGCGGAAAGACTTGTAAAGGCATCAATTTCCTGAAAAATATTATCCTGGTATTGGAGCTGCCACCAGACATTTAGTTGAATAGAGGCCGGATTTCTTCGGTAGACGTTAAACCCGGTTCTGGGGCCTGTCTGCAAAGAGCGGCTACGCAGATTGATAGGTACCAATATATTGTTCAAATTGGTCATGGAGGTATTAAATTTTCGAGACAAACTCAGGTGTTGATAGCCCAACTCCATAAAAAGCCGAATATTTTCCCAAGGACTCTTTATTTGAAGCGTATGTATGTGGGAAATATTGTAGGTAATCGTAGTATCTAAGGTCGTCTCGTTAAAACTTTCCCAATCAATATAAGAGACATGGGTTTCCCGTCTATACAGAGTTAAATCTATGTCCCAGTTTTTATGGGGTTGGGATTTGATATTGAGATGGGATTCTAAATTTCGAGTAGAGCGATCCGTTCGGTTAAAGTCTTCGAAGTCTTTGATATTATATGCCACATATACATACTGACTTCCTTTGATACGAAGTTTTTTCAGCGGCTCCCAGCGGTAATCAAACTCCATTCGGAGAGAGTACTGGGTATAGTTATCCTGGCTCCTCTCTTGGAATAAGAAGGCGTATTTCCGGACATTTCCCAATAGGCGATAGGCAGTTGAAAAACGCCTACTCCATTGTGCTCTCCACTCGGTATTAAGTCCATAATTCAATTCGTCATGGTCATCAAAATTACTTTCTGAAGGGGTATCATAGGTTAAGTAGCGATTGTTAGCAATCAGTTTCAATGCATGGCGTGGATGAAGTTGGTAGTTGACTTGAATTTCCAGCTTATTAATTTCGCGCAGGAAGTCTTTTTGCTTTTCCCGAGTCAACTGCTGTTCAAAGGCATTGACTGTCAATTCTAAGGTATTCTCTAGCTCATATCTGCGGTTCAGAGATTGGTACTCATATAAGAAATACCCCCTAAACTTTTTTCCGCCAAAAGATAGTTTCTGGCGAGAGAAGATATCGAATTGTGAAAAGGATAAATCGTTGCGGGAAACGGGCTGGGATTCAAACACATCAAATTTAAATTGCCTTTGTGTAAGGGAAATTGCGTTTTCAGAATCCCAAAAGAGTTGGGGACGGAACTGATACCGAAGGGAAAGCCTCGGATTCAAGGTATCGGAGAGTATGCGCTCTATCATATTGCTCCGATAGTCGTCGATCTCGCTGCTTCCGCCATGAAATTGAAATGCCAGATCCGCATAGCTACTGAAGCTGCGAGTCCATATAGAATGCAAGGAAAGGTTTCTTTGGTTGCGCGGGGAGATGTACTTGGTCCGGGCAAATATGCGTGTTTCCATGTTCAGACCATCCTCCCAGGTATATTGGGAGGAGAGGAGAAGGGCAGGGGAGAAACCCTTATCTAATATCATGTTGCGCTGGTCCCAGCTAAAGCCTATCAGTGGGGTAAGGCTCAATTCGGGAAAAGGGGAATAGCTAATGCCTGCATAGGTGCTCAGGCGAAGATTGTTGTTGGTGAGGAAATGGTCATATTCAATCCAACTACTCACTTTTAGTTTGGGAGAAAGCTGGTAATGTTGCCAAAGGGATGCGTGGATAAAGGCCTGGACGAATTGGTCTCTTTGCCTTGAGGTATTGAGGATGTTATCATGTGAAAGCTGCAGATTGAACTCGTATTTATCCAGCTTCTTTTGGTAACCCATTAACGCTCGAGTCTGGTAAGAAAAATTGTTTTGCCTCTGCAGATTGAATTGGATATGGGGCTGCTGAGCAGAAAGATGGGGTAGTAGAGCAAAAATTATCCCAAGAAAAGTGATGCTATGTTTAGCTGAGCACACAGATCAAATATACCCTTAGCAGGAGTACAATTCCTAGGAAGAATTTTTGGTAAGTTCCCGATTCCCTATGGAACGACAGAAAGGTTCTTGGGAATGCTACCAGCCATACGCGTAACAGTATCGATGGGATCGAGCACTAAATTGGGGAAAACACCTAATAGTAGTATGAGGAGTACCAAGATAACCGTACCAGCTATAGGAACTCCATTGTAAACGGTGTTAAGATTGGGCTGCTCATCTTTGCCGAAGAACATAATTACGATAAGACGGATGTAATAATAGGCCCCAATTACAGATGCCAAAATCCCTACCACAGCGAGAAATACCATGTTCTCACGAATGGCGGTAATGAAAATTTGATATTTGGCCATAAATCCTGCCAAGGGGGGAATACCTGCAAGGGAAAAAAGAAAAATAGATAAAATTCCAGCGAAGTAGGGAGCCTTCAACCCAAGGCCACGCCAGTTTTCCATACTTGTATCTTCATATTCCCGTTCGGCCATTCCTACCATACCAAATGCCCCAAGGTTCATTAAGGTATAGATGAACATATAGAATATTACAGCTGTAAACCCAATAGCCCCTGCTAATAATCCCAGCATTACATATCCCGAGTGAGCTATACTAGAATAGGCTAGCATTCGCTTTACGTTATTCTGCTGGGCAGCAACTATGTTGCCATAGACCATTGTAAAGAGGGAAGATACAGCCAGGATCGTGACTATCTTATCGTATTGGATAAGGTCGAGCTTTTGAATGATAACCCCCAATGCGATAAATGCCGCCATTTTACTTCCGGTTGCCATAAAGCCTGCTAAGGGAGTAGGAGTTCCTTCGTAAACATCAGGTGTCCAGTTGTGAAAGGGGAAAGCGGAAATTTTGAAAAGAAAACCGATGAGGATCAGCCCTACCGCAGTATAAAAAATCAATTCGTTGCTCTGAAAAAGGGCTCCGTTCACGGATAATTCGTTGAGATTTGTAGAAGCGCCAATCCCATAAATAAGGGAAATTCCAAACAGCAGGAAAGCCGAGGCAAAAGAGCCTAGCAGGAAATATTTCAGTCCCGATTCATTGGAACGGGCATCCTTTTTAAACACTGCTGCAAATATGTAGAGACAAATTGACATCGTCTCTAGGCCAATAAAGGTGATAATCAGGTCGTTGGCATTCGCCATTAAGATCATCCCGATGATGGCAAAAATCAACAAGGCATAAATGTCATAGATAGGCTTCTCCTGTCGATTTAAATAATCTGTTAGGAAGAACAAGGTTAAGAGGCCAGACAAGCATAGAAGGATATGAACGGTTGGAGCTATTCCTCCTGACTCAATCATTCCCGAGAAAATCACATCTGACTCAGGACTACCCATCGTGTAAGCGAGTACACTGGATATAATTAATCCAGTGGCAGTAACCCAGGGTAAGGCAGCCTTGACTTTGAAAACGTCAAGTAACATGAGAATAAGGCCCGTTGCCAATAGTAAAAGCAGTGGGGTAGCCTGGGTCGTAGAATGAGAGAGTTGGGTTAAAAAATCCATACGTGTATTTGCATAACCGAATCAACGGCGGGTAAATTTAGTACATAGTATAATTGAATCAAAAAAACCTGAAAATGAATAAACCCCTACTCATAATGGGAACAGGTGGATTCGCCAGAGAGGTAGGCTTCCTCATACGAGATTTGGGCTTGGAGGCCCAATGGGGAGGATTTTTGGATGTTGGCGCTGAAGCAAAAGAATTAATGGGGAGGCCCATTTGGCCGGTTTCTTATTTCCATCCGGATAAATATCGTATGGTTATGGGGATCGGAAGCCCTCAGATTCGTGAGAAAATTGTTGCAGACCTTCCCCCAGAAACAGAATACGCAACCTTAATTCATCCTTCCGCTAGTTGTAATGAATCCATCGAGATAGGTTCGGGAACGATTATCTGTGCGGGGTGTATCCTGACGTGTGATATACGGATTGGCGCTCATGTGCACCTAAATATACAAACTACTGTTGGGCACGATGCAGTTATCGAAGATTTTGTGACTACAGCCCCATCGGTAAATATCAATGGGAATTGTAGCGTAAGAAAGGGAGCCTACCTGGGTACAAAGGTAGCCATGAAACAAGGTACAGAGATAGGTCCTGGAGTTAGAGTTGGGATGGGAGCAATAGTTGTAAATGATTTACTGGAACCCGGAACATATGTAGGGGTTCCTGCCAGGAAGAAGGAGAGTTAGAGGGGATGAAATAATTGTAAAAAGAGCAATAGCTTTCCCCATGTACCTTTCGAAAAGTCAGTCTCCCAATTCCTTTATTTTAAACCGCTCGATAGCTGCAGGGTTGTGAGCCGCCTTCATTAAGCTATCCATTCTCGCTACAACTTCAGGAAAATCTGTTGCTACGTCATGTAGTTCTTCCCGATCCTGCTCCAGGTCATATAACTCAATGGATTTGTTTCCTTTAAAAAGGTCCTTTCGGATCGCCTTCCATTTACCTTCTCTTATCGCTTGTTGCCCTTGATAACTCGGGAATTCCCAATAGAGATAGGGGCGTTCTATTGTACTCCCTTTTTCTTTCATCGAAGGAAGGAGATTTACGCCATCTATTGCTGCAGGAATTTTTCCTTGGGTAGTACTTAGCAGGGTCGGGAGAATATCCCAGAATGCTCCAATTTGATCAGAATGAGTGTTTGGAGGGATCTTTCCGGGCCAACTGGCAATAAAGGGAACACGAATTCCTCCTTCATAAACAAATCCTTTGCCACGTCCATATTCAGAGGTAAAAGGGGCCGCACTGTCAAAGAATTGGGAATCTGAGCCCCCAGTATAAGTTGGTCCGTTATCACTTGTAAAAAGGATGAGGGTATTTTCAAGCTTCCCCGATTCTTTTAATAGTTCAATAAGTGCGCCGATTTGCTCGTCCAGATAAGAAACCATAGCTGCATAGGTAGCTCTTGGAGTTTGATTCGGGAAGTATCCTTTATCTCCTAGGTAAGGTTCTTCATCGCCAAATTTAACCTGGTAATAGCTTACCCATTTTGCAGGAGCTTGTAAGGGGACATGTGGAATGGGAGAAGCGAAATACAGAAAAAAGGGTTGGCCGTCGCTAGCTTGAATGAACTGTGTGGCTTCTTTCAGCATTAATTCTGGAGCATATTCTTTCAAGTGGAAACGTTGATAGCTAGCTGGATCTGCTGGACTATCCCCTGCATTGAGTTTTGTGCCAGGTACTACAAGGGGATTGTCTAGCCAAACCTTTTCGCGGTTTTTCCAAAGGTGTTTGGGATAGTAAGTATGTGCCTGGCGCTGGCAGTTATATCCATAAAAAAAGTCAAAGCCTTGTTCGTTGGGAATCCCTTCTGTTAAAGGGGCACCTAATCCCCACTTCCCTATAAGCCCGGTTGCGTAACCCTGTGCCTGTAACAAAGAACCAAGGGTTTGGGTACCCTTTGGGAGTGGGCGTTGTCCCTCCAAGAGAGGATCTTCTACCGCCTTGGCAAAGTCCCAGACTTCTCCGCGATCTTTCCACTCGTCATTTCCACGTATGTAGGCATGGCCCGTATGCTTCCCTGTGAGAAGTACACACCGGGAAGGGGCGCAAACTGGAGAACCCGAATAAAACTGGGTAAAACGCATACCTGATCGGGCTAAAGCGTCTATATGGGGCGTTTCAATTTGAGATTGACCATAACAGCCTAACTCCCCATAGCCTAAATCATCCGCCAGGATGAGGAGAATATTGGGAGGAGTATCTTGATAAGAAGAAGGAAAAGGTTCTGGGTATCCGACGAGTTGGAATAGGCTAAATAGGAGGGAGGCAAGGATTCCAAATGACATATAATGGATTTTATTTTAATATGCCCAGAAATACAGGGATTTTCAAATAGAGATGGGGTAATGTTCGAGTAAAAGGTGTCAATAGTTGAAAAGGGTCCATAGTTGGATGGCCCACAGTCCACATTGTAATTGATTCAAAAAAGTGGTAGGTAATTGTCTATAAAATCCTTTGATCGTAGATCAAAGTACACTCTCAGTTCTCCCTTTGTGCAGCACTCTCTTTTCCTTTATCTGGTGTCGGCTCAATACCTATAATCTCTGTTCAAAACCTTGAAACTGGACGGGATTTGAAATTGCTTGTTGTCAAAACTTTGTGTTTTGATCTTGTCATAGGTGGTGGTCACCGTGAGGCCTTTTTGCTTTTTGATGGTTTTAAGGGGAATACGTCCTTCTAAACCATTTACCAAAAAGCTCGCATTGGAATTACAATTCTCTGGGAAAGCGGATAAATCTACCCGATAGTCATCATTCACGTAATATGCGAAGTGGGTATCTGGCAATTTCATCAAGTAGACATCGCACATGATTCCATTTACTGCTGATTTTTTTCCAATCCCTCTCGCCTTAGGCTCTTCATCCAATTCTTCGTGATAAATTCGGTCAGAGAATTTAGAAAATTTGTAAGCCCTTCCCTTGGTGGCTTCTACCAAATATTCCCGATTAGAATCTGCAATAAATAAAAAGGTTTTGGGATATTGTCCACCTTTGAGGTTAATAATATAGTTTGCCCCCTTTAGATGCATATCTAGTTTCGTATTGGGCTCATTCGCCTCGATGAAGCGAGACTCTGGACCAGAAAAGGAAACATCATAGCTTATAGTACCTTCAAAAAAAGTTGAAGGTACAGGTAGTCTGCTCGCCTGAATAGCCAAGATTCCAAAACATACCAAAAGTATAAGGCCCGATAGTTGGATATCTTTTTTACGCATAGAATATATCTCTTCAAAGATTGCTACGTATACCCCTTTCGTAAGTTTGCTGATAGGCTGAATTTTTGCCGCTATTATCTGTTCAATCACAAATTTTAGCCATCGTGTAACGAAAAAAGTACCTGAGGTGTTAATTCTGAAATTTATGTTTAATTTGTTCCTCAATTGTTAATTATGAACTATTCAAACGAATTTCAAAAGTTTGCCGTAAAAGATCAGGGTATTAGCAGCCTTACCATGTATGATTATACAAGCGCTGTTAATAAACAATATTCGGGAGTTCCTGGAATCGTGGGATTGACTCCCAATATCATTGAAGAAAGGCAACTAAACGTGGTTGCTATGGACGTATTTTCTAGGTTGATGATGGATCGAATCATTTTCTTGGGAATGGGTATTAACGATCAGGTGGCAAACATTGTATGTGCACAGCTCTTATTTCTCCAATCTACGGATGCTAAAAAGGATATAAATATTTATCTTAATTCTCCCGGAGGATCTGTATCGGCAGGTCTCGGAATATATGATACCATGCAGTTGGTTACTCCTGACATTGCTACTATTTGTACGGGAATGGCGGCTTCCATGGGTGCGGTATTACTATGTGCAGGGACGGATGGTAAGCGTTCGGCTCTTCCCCACTCTCGTGTGATGATTCATCAACCTATGGGAGGGGCTCAAGGCCAAGCTTCAGATATTGAAATCATGCATAGGGAAATCCAAAAAATTAAGACTGAACTTTACCAAATTATCTCAGACCATACCAAACAACCCTTTGAAAAGATTGAGAAAGATTCTGACAGAGACTATTGGATGACTTCTGACGAAGCGAAGGAATATGGGTTGGTTGATGAGGTACTAGCCAAAAGAGACAAAAGCTAGATGTGTTCCCTCTTGAATGAGGAAATAAATAGAGAAAAGAGATAGAAGCTAATGAGAAACGAAAGTTGTTCTTTCTGCGGGAAAGCCAAGAACGAGGTGCAGATATTACTTGCTGGGTACGGAGGCGCCTACATTTGTGAGCAATGTGTTGAGCACGCAAATACCATCATTGAGGAAGAGTTAAAGGAGAAGCCCGTTACCCGTTTTGCACGTTTGCTTAAGCCGAGCGAGATTAAAACTTATCTGGATAAATACGTTATTGGTCAGACGCAGGCAAAGAAAGTGCTTTCAGTTGCGGTGTACAATCACTACAAACGCGTCCTTAACAAGGAGCGTCAAGATACCGAGGTAGAACTGGAAAAGAGTAATATTCTCCTCGCAGGACAAACAGGTACGGGCAAAACTTTGTTGGCCCGTACCATTGCCAAAATTCTAAATGTTCCTTTTTGCATTGCAGATGCCACAGTGCTTACAGAAGCTGGGTATGTGGGAGAAGACGTAGAAAGTATCCTAGTCCGTCTGTTACAAGCAGCAGATTATGACATTGAGGCTGCGGAAAAAGGGATTATTTATATTGACGAAATTGATAAAATCGCCCGCAAATCTGCTAATCCATCTATCACGAGAGACGTAAGCGGGGAAGGGGTTCAGCAGGCCTTACTCAAACTGCTTGAAGGTACCTCAGCAAATGTGCCCCCCAAAGGAGGAAGGAAACATCCTGAGCAAAATCTCGTTCAAATCGATACGAGAAATATATTATTTATTTGTGGAGGAGCTTTTGACGGCATAGAACGAATTATTTCACAGCGTATAGCAGTAAAATCCATTGGTTTCTCCAACACTAAAGAAGAATCCATTTCTGAAACAAACTTATACAAGTATATCCAGCCTACTGATCTTAGGGGCTTTGGACTTATCCCCGAAATAATCGGGCGACTTCCTGTCCTCACCTTTTTAGATCCTTTAGATGAGGAGGCTCTGAGGCGAATTCTTACAGAACCCAATAACTCCATTGTCAAACAGTACCAGCGAATGTTTGAGCTAGAAAATAAACACCTGGAGTTTGATAAGGAGGTTCTTGATTTTGTTGTAAATCGAGCCACTGAATTGAAATTGGGGGCTCGTGGACTCAGAGCGATTATCGAAGCTATAATGCTGGATATAATGTTTGATATGCCAGATAGTGAGTTGCAGGACTATGTAATCACTATGGATATGGCGAAAGAAAAAATGGAAAATATAGCCTCTTATGATTATAGAGCAGCTAGCTAATCTCACCCGATTTCGATGGGGTTTACTCCTACTTTTCCTAGCAGGAATGGGGGTTCAATGTTCGTTTGAAGGCCAAGAAGAATCTCATGCAGAGGAACAGTCTGCAAAATCAGAATTGGCCATTGAGGAGGTGAGTGCCGTAGAACCTTCCCTGCTAGCGGATACCCGAGAAGTAGCCAGAAGCCTTGCTAAGATTACCCAGAACGATTTTTCCTTTCAAAAACAATTCCCACGCCTATTCGAACTTCTGAAAGAGGATCCAGATGCGCTTGCTATCGTTGAGGCCTTTTCGAAAAAAGCAGTAGGAAGAGAAGCCTTTTCTGAAGAGGGGGATTTTCTGGACTTAATGGAGGAAAGAGATGAGAAGATTCTTCCCATTATTCTACCCTACATAGAAAATATGGATTCGGAAGTTTGGCAAGAAACCTACGAAGATCTATCTGAGGAACTGGCGCTTATGGGCCTACAAATGACTTCTGCAGAAGGAATGTTTACAGGCTTAGGACCTAGTAGCCTATTTACTCAGAATTTGAAACTGGAAAAGTATACCCCTATTGTCAAATACGATGCCTTTACAGATGCGCATACGCAATCTATGAATGGAGAGTATCCTTTCTTTAACCTAGATCCCTACATCAAGATGGTTTTACTGGGAGAACAGATGGAGGAAGAAGGAAATGCACGTATTTACTACGAGAAGGTTGGCGAGTCATTTTCGGATGCGCTTCACTCGTTGACAGATATTCACCTCGTTACCGGGGAAGGAGCGCGCGTAGGAGGTACACATGTCGATGCATACCCTTATGCCATTGAATTGTCTTCTTTAAAAGAGAGCCTCACCCGTTTTGAGGGATCGCGCTATAAGGATCCCTTACAGAAAATTGTTGATAATCCTTCTGAAATGACTACCCGTCCCGCTCATCTACACTTAATGGTAGAGAGCTGGGTGGATTCTGAGGCAGAAGCAAAGAAAAAAGTAGAAGAACACCTGAAATCGGGAAGAGATATCCCCCACTTTTTACCTGTGGAAAAAGGGGATGGAACGACCCAATATGCAATAATCTATCGTTTTTACGAAGACGCAGACCAAGCGGAAGCTGCCCTAAAGCGAATGCAAGCCCAAAATATCACCGGAGAAATGGTTTTCGTAACCTGCGAGAAAAATAAACTATATCAACTCGGTTATTAATGGCAAAGAGCATTTTACTGACTGGAAGTAATGGGCTTCTGGGACAGAAAATCGTCCACCGTTTGGCTGGACTCCCCCATATCAACTTGCTTGCTGTAGGTAGAGGCGTAAATAGACATCCCCTTAGGGCGGGATACGCCTACCAAAATGTAAACCTGACCAATTCGGAAGAGCTTAATGCACTTTTTGATTCGTTTAAGCCTCAATATGTTATCCATACTGCTGCGATGACTCAGGTGGATGCCTGTGAAACAAAGCGAGATCTGTGTGATGCTATCAATGTTGATGCCGTAAAAGATATTATTGCCTGCTGTGAAAAGTATAAGAGCCACCTGGTTCACATTTCTACTGATTTTATCTTCGACGGGGCTAGCGGGCCTTATCAGGAGACGGATACCCCTAATCCTGTAAATTATTATGGGGTATCCAAACTGAAAGCTGAGCAAGCCCTCTTAGAAAGCAATATCTCATTTGCGATTCTTAGAACGATGCTTTTGTACGGCGTTACTCCTGGAATGTCTCGATCCAATATTTTGCTTTGGGCCAAAAAGAGTTTGGAAGAGGGGCAGACCATTCGGGTTGTAAATGATCAGGTCCGTTGTCCAACCTTGGCCGAAGACCTGGCTAATGCTTCTATTTCTGCAGTTATGCGGGAGGCCAAAGGAATTTTCCATATTTCAGGTGCTGAACTCATGACGATCCACGACCTGGTCCTGCGAATTGCAAAATTCTGGAAACTCAATGAGGAATTGGTTCAGACTACCACGAGTGATGCGTTAAATCAAGCGGCTCGCCGCCCACCTCGCACAGGCTTTATCCTGTTAAAGGCTCAGACGCAACTCGACTATAGACCTCATAGCCTTGAGCAAGGTTTTGCGCAGGTAGATAGGCAGCTGAGTGAATTGGCTGTAGAGATATAGTTCAGGAATTTATTTCCATTTATCCCTAAAAATTGAACACAGAGGCCCAGAGACACGGAGTGTTTTACTCGGTAAAACCATAGGTCCTTGTAAGTGCTCTGTGTTAATTTTTTCCCATGTCATCTTCTCAAACCCGTTCAATCACCATGGCAGAGGCTCCTCCTCCTCCATTGCAAATGGCGGCGAGTCCGTATTTGCCGTCGTGCTGAGTAAGTACATGGTTTAAGGTGGTCAGAATCCGAGCGCCCGATGCGCCGAGTGGATGTCCCAGGGAAACCGCTCCCCCATGAACGTTGACCCTTTCTGCATCCAGTTCCATGAGTTGATTGAAAGCCAGGGTAACCACAGAGAAGGCTTCGTTGACTTCGACGAAGTCGATATCCTTCCATTGGAGACCAGCCTTTTTTAAGGCTTTGGGGGCAGCAAGCGTAGGTGCAGTGGTAAACCACATAGGTTCTTGTGCCGCATCAGCAAAAGAAACTATGCGGGCGATGGGTTTGAGGTTATTCGCTTTTACCTGTGCTTCGCTTGCAAGAACAAGTGCACTAGCCCCATCATTGATGGTAGAGGCATTTCCAGCTGTTACGGAACCTTCTTTTGTAAATGCAGGCCGCAATTTGGGAATCTTATCAAAGATGACCTTCTTAAATTCTTCATCTTCCCTCACTTGAAGGGGATCTCCTTTTCTTTGGGGAACTTCAACGGGAATGATTTCTTCTGTAAAGTGGCCTGACTCAGTTGCCTTAGCAGATCTTTTATAGGATTCAATGGCAAAAGCATCTTGTGTCTCTCGGCTAATTCCATATTTGGTGGCCGTATTATCTGCACAAATCCCCATGGCTACGTGGTCATAGGCATCCATTAAGCCATCTCTGGCCAAGCCATCGATTAATTCTGAATGTCCATACTTATATCCCCAACGGGCTTTGGGGATGTAATAGGGTACATTGGACATGCTTTCCATCCCCCCGGCTACCAGTATCTCTCCATGTCCCAACATGATGCTCTGAGCAGCGAACATAACGGATTTGAGCCCAGAGGAACATACTTTATTGATAGTAGTACATGGTACGTTTTGACCAATTCCCGCTCCTAAAGCAGCTTGACGGGCAGGAGCTTGCCCCAGATTCGCTGAACACACATTTCCCATGAATACTTCCTCTACCTGACTGGCTTTTACACCTGCTTTTTCCAAAGCTCCCTTTATAGCTTTTGCTCCTAGATCGGTTGCCGAAAAAGAGGATAGAACTCCTCCAAAACTACCCACGGGAGTCCTTACAGCAGATACGATAAATACATCACTCATACACGAATATTTTACGTGCAAAATACAAATTCTTAGACAATTTCTTCCTTACTAGAGATACCTTTCAAAACAGGCGTTCCTGAAAGGTGGGCTGTTTTCAATTGTACTTGCTGTAAAGGATCTTTCTCTTTATGTGGGACATTTTTTTCTTCCCCCCATTTTCTGAGATTTTTTGGAAGGAAATTACTTCTCAGGTAGTAGGGAAGCTAGCTCTTCAACAATTTCTGGAGGGAGATTCTTCTCATACACTTTTCGAAGCTGATTGGTAAACCCTTTAAGTGCATCTACAATTTTTTTAATATCCCGCATCTCCTGTTCCAGGCTGAGTTCCTTGGTATTACGAAGGTGCTGATATTGCCCTTGAAGGATAATCAATTCTTTTAAGATATCTTGATTTTTGTTTTCATACAGGGTTTTTAAGACAGAAAAGGTAATTTCCAACTCTGTATTAGCAATGTGTTGTTTAATTCTTTTCCTAATTAACCTGTTTTTCATGATTATCGTCTCAAATCCTTAGGGGAGGAAGGGTAATAATGAAAATGTAAAAAAAATGAAAAAATAGACAATTGAAATAAAAAATTTATCAACAAGGACCATTAGGTAACACTTGGCTTTTTATCTTGATAAGAAAGGTACATGCCAGTTGTATATATTTCTTTGAGGTGCTGGATAGTGAGGTAGATTTCTTCGAATGATGTATAAATAGGGGCCATGCCAAAGCGGAGATAGTGCGGGGCACGAAAATCGGGTATTACCCCTTTCTCGTGGATGAGTGCGAGATCTATAGGTAGGGCCTGCTCGTGAGATAAGGTTGCATGGGAACCCCTGTATTGGGCTTCTCTAGGAGATTCAAACTGGAAACCCAAATCTTTCAAAAAATACGCCCATAACTCGTAGAAATAGTCTATCTGTTTTTGTGACTTCTCAACCAAGGCGGGTATTCCTGCTTCTAGCAAAATGTCTACTCCAGGTTCAATCAAAGCAGTTGAAACAATAGCCGGCGTTCCTGCTAGGAACCGCTTGATTCCCGGTGCAGGACTATAGACTTTTGAGAAGGCAAACAGGTCTTGGTGTCCCATCCACCCCGAAATGGGATTCTGCAAGGATGCTTGCAAAGCCTCCTTCACAAACATAAATGCGGGCGATCCAGGACCTCCATTTAGGTATTTGTAGGTGCATCCTACCGCTATATCTGCCTGGCTAGTATGTAGATCTACTGCTACGGCACCGGTTGAATGGCTAAGGTCCCAGAGAACAAGGGCTCCTACCTCATGAGCGGCCTGTGTGAGCCTCTTCATATCGTATACATACCCACTTTTATAGACGGTATGGGAAAGTGTAAGCAGGGCGGTATTTGAGTCGAGCTGAGCGATGAGTTCGTCCTCGGGGCCATGCACTCCATCGTGGGAATCAACCAGTTGAATGCTGTGAGACTTTCCCATCATTCGGGATACCCCTTCCAAAATGTATAGGTCCGAGGGAAAATTGAGGGTATCTGTGAGAATTTTACTCCTTCCTGGGCGTAGAGAAAGGGCTGCGCTCACCAATTTGAATAAATTAATGGAGGTAGAATCTGCCACAATTACTTCTCCTTGCCGGGCTCCAACAAGTTGTCCAATTTTATCTCCGATTCGCTGTGGTAATTCCAGCCATCCTTCATTCCAACTTCGAATAAGACGGTCTCCCCACTGCTGTTGGACTAGCCTTTGAGATAGTTCTAGGGTCTCTAGTGGGAGTTTACCTAAGGAATTACCATCCATATATAGCAACCCAGGTTCTGAATGGTAAAACCTTTCCCTGTAGGATTTTAGCGGGTCTGCATGGTCCAGGGATTTTGCATGGGATAAATCCATCGGAGCTGGCATATATAAATTATTTCAGTAAATTAAATCAATTCGATGCAGTCGTTCAAAGTTTGGGGGCTAGATTAGCTAATTTCTTCTCGGCTTAAGAAAGGCCTTCAAAGATTAGACCAGAAAATTTAAATACGGTTCTAAAATTACTACTACTTATATGAAGACCAGAAAGTTTATTTTGTCAGAAGATCAGGTACCAACCCACTGGTACAATGTTGTGGCTGATATGCCCAATAAGCCTTTACCTCCCCTAAATCCTGGAACCCATCAGCCGATAGGGCCAGAAGCACTTGCCCCTCTTTTTCCGATGGGTCTCATCCATCAAGAGGTAAGTACAGAGAAATTCGTGGAGATTCCAGATCAGGTACGAGACATTTACACCATGTGGAGGCCTACTCCTCTCTATCGCGCCTATGCCCTAGAAAAAATGTGGGATACTCCTGCCAAGATTTACTACAAATACGAGGGGGTGAGCCCCTCAGGATCTCATAAACCTAATACCGCCGTTCCTCAGGCCTATTACAACAAAATGGAAGGCGTAAAGCGAATTACTACAGAGACGGGTGCAGGGCAGTGGGGAAGTGCCCTGAGCTTTGCCTGTAATTTATTTGGAATCGAGTGCGAAGTGTACATGGTTAAAATCAGCTATGAACAAAAGCCCTATCGCAAGCTGATGATGAACACCTGGGGAGCAAAAGTATATGCTTCGCCTACTAATCTGACAGACGCTGGAAAGAAAATATTGTCTGAAGATCCTAACTCTCCTGGAAGCTTGGGGATAGCTATCTCTGAGGCTGTGGAAAGGGCTGCTAAGAACGAAGACACCAAGTACTCGCTAGGTTCCGTACTGAATCACGTGCTTATGCATCAAACCATCATGGGCCAAGAGGCTGTGAAGCAAATGGAGATGGCAGGAGATATGCCAGATGTAGTAATTGCCCCTTTTGGTGGCGGTTCGAACTTTGCAGGCTTGGCTTTTCCGTTCTTACGCTTGAATTTCGACGAAGGGAAGAACATACGCTGTATAGCGAGTGAACCCATGTCTTGCCCAAAGCTCACTAGAGGGGTATTTCGCTATGACTTTGGGGATACAGTGGGAATGACGCCCCTGCTGCCCATGTACACCCTAGGACATAACTTCGTCCCGGCGCCTATCCATGCAGGAGGCCTGCGTTACCACGGAGCAGGAGTCATAGTCAGCCAATTACTCAAAGATAAGTTAATCGAAGCTTGTGCACATGACCAGTTGGAGTGTTTTGAGGCAGGAGTTCAATTTGCCAATGCAGAGGGAATTCTACCTGCACCTGAGGCTACGCATGCAGTGGCTACTGCCCGTGCCGAAGCGATGCAGGCTAAGGAGGAAGGTACTTCGAAAACCATTCTCATGAATTTATGTGGCCATGGGCACTTCGACATGTCAGCCTATGAGGCGTATTTCAGTGGGAAGCTGCAGAAACATGAAGTGACGCAAAGGGAGATAAAAGATTCGCTGGCTAGATTGGCTACTCCCGAAATCCAATAAGGGATTTTTTGAACTTTTTGGTTTATTGAGCTACATACGTGAAATTTTATTGAACACAGACACAGGAAGGGTTGGATTAGACTCTATCCTTGGAACACTGGGTTATATATTTTGCTCTAGGTCTGTGTGTCTCTGTATTTGGAAATAAAAAATCAGGCCTATATTTGTCGGTCATGAACCTATGGTTTGACCGAATCCAAGCATTTACTCAGGAATACCCCTCTCGGGCATACGTGCTCGTATTTTTCATAAGCCTTCTTCTTTTCTCCCTAAATATTCAGGGGCTTAGTATTTATGCCCTAGATGAAGCCAAGAATGTAGAGGCTGCTCGAGAGATGTATGAGCAGAAAGATTTTGTAGTCCCAACCTTTAACTACGAGCTTCGAACCGATAAGCCTCCTCTTCATTATTATTTTATGATGCTAGGCTTTCATCTCTTTGGCATTCATGCACTGGGCGCCCGTTTTTTTGGCGCTTTTGTAGGTGCCTTGATGGTAGGGTTTACGTTTCGATTTTCGCATAAGTTTATAGGGTCGAAAGCTGCATGGATGAGCACCTTAGTCCTCTGGGCCTCCCTACACCTTTCTCTACAATTTCACATGGCTGTCCCCGATCCTTACCTTATTACGTGTTTTTGTCTAAGCATATATTTCTTTTTCGAATACCTTCAAGTAGGGAAAGCCTGGGCCTTGATTGGCTTTTATCTCATGATGGGACTCGGTGTACTCACAAAAGGCCCCATTGCTATTGCTTTACCGGGGTTAATAATGCTTTTGCACCTAATTTCCTCGAAGCGTCTATCTTGGAAAACTATTGGGCAGCTGAAACCCTGGTGGGGTGCACTGATTGTTTTGGGTGTATCCCTTCCTTGGTTTATACTGGTACACCAAGCAACCGATGGCGTTTGGACAGAGGAATTCTTCTTCAAACATAATTTTAGACGGTTTTCTGAACCGATGGAAGGTCACGGAGGAATATTTTT
>JBCCTX010000116.1:0-21328 GCA_039197765.1 Bacteroidota bacterium | reverse complement strand
TCAAAGCGATAGAAAAGCGCATGCACAAGGCACTGGCGAGACTGGCAAAGGATTTAGGGCCGTACAGGATGTAGAGGGATTAAGATGAGAGAGCGTTCAAGAAGTGAGGAAATTTTTGTAAAGCATGTTAAAGTACCTCGGGTGCCTTGAAAGGTCTGATCCTCCTTGACTCCGGATTCAATGAACATAAGTATGATAAGGCAGTACTACTTTTAAAAAAAGTGTTAGTGAGGGGGTAGGGTAAATCTCCTTCAGCTTGTTAGGCAATGAGATCATGGATAATTCCTACAAAGATGACCAATTCCTGGCCCGTTGGCTCAACGGCGCCCTAAGCCCTGAGGAGCTAAAGGCCTTTGAGGCGCACCCTGACTATCCGGTGTTAAAGCGGATTGCATCAGAGGTAAAAGCCTGGGAGGCGCCCGACTTCGAAGAGGAAGAGAATTGGACACAAATCAAATCGAAAGTCGCCGAAAAGGCGGCTAGGTATAAACAGCTCCAAGTGAATAAATCCAGACGAAGATGGGTTTCCCTGGCTGTCGCAGCTTCTGTAATTTTATTTGTGGGGATTGGGTTGAATCGGGAAAAGTTGTTTGGAGGGATGCAAAGCTACGTAACTGAAGTGGGGCAAATAGAGCAAATTACCCTGTCAGATGGGTCCATGGTACAACTGAATGCAAAAAGTGAACTGACTTATACAAGCAGAGATTGGACAACAAAGCGAATCGTGCAGTTGAAGGGGGAAGCGTACCTCGAAGTGCGTAAAGGAAATGCCTTTGCCGTAGAGACGCCAACAGGGACTGTCAACGTTTTGGGGACAGCTTTTACCGTAAATAGCCAGGCGGATTGGCTAGTGGTTCAGTGTTTTGAGGGAAGGGTAAGAGTAGAAGCGCCAAATGGAGACGCACAAACCCTGGCAAAGGGCCAGGCGGTTCGATTTCAGTCCTCAAAGGAGCCTATGAACTGGAATATAGACGCTACCCATCCACCTAAATGGGAGGAAGGGCTTTCCAGATTTGAACAAACAGTGCTACCAGAAGTCTTGGATGCCCTCGAACGACAATTTGGCATAGAAATCGAAGTAAATTCTGATTACAGCGCAGTCCGCTATACAGGGAGTTTTGTGCACGATGACCTACTACTGGCATTGAAAATGGTTCTGGAGCCGCTCAATCTATCGTATGAGCGTCAAGGCAACAAGGTGTTGATCCCATAAGAACCCATTGTGTATAGATATCTGGCATCTGTCTTATCTTTCATGAATAGAATCCTATGCATAGGCGTGATGATTTTGCTAAACAGTATGGGCCTTGCCCAAACTGACCTGCCTATCTCTGTCGAATTTCGGGGAGAAGAACTGAAGGAAGCTTTTAACTACTTAGAGGAGAAATACGGCCTTTCCTTTGCTTACCAGGAAAGTGTAGTAAATGGAAAAGCTACCTATGCAAACTTGAAAGATATTAACCTAGAGGAAGCCCTTCAAAAATTACTAAGTCCCCATAACCTAAATTTTGAGGTATTACGAGAAAAGTTTGTCCTAATAAAGCAGGACACTGCAGTCCAAGTTCCTGCTCAAACCCTTTGTGGGAGGATATGGGATAAGGGGGATCAGGCTCCATTGGGTTATGCCTCTGTATATGTAAAAAGAAATCGCAAGGGGTTAATCGCAGATTCGGAGGGAAATTTTGCATTTACCGTCCGTTATCTCCCCTCAGATACCTTGGTGGTCCAGTACGTCGGCTATGCGAAGCTGCAAATTCCGATTGGCCCATGGGAAAACTGTCGAAACATCTTTCTTTCCCCCCAAACGCTAGAGTTGGAGGGGGTGTTGATCGCTGAATACCTTACGATGGGAATTGAGAAAGATCCCCGTTCTTCTGCTATACAATTGATTCCGAGTAGAATGGGCGTATTGCCAGGTATGGTGGAACCAGACATTCTTCTAGGGGTTCAGCAACTTCCGGGGGTGACTAGCCCTGAGGAAACTACCTCTGGAATTCACATTCGTGGAGGTACCCCTGACCAAAATCTGGTTTTATGGAATGGTATTCCCATCTATCAGACCGGACATTTTTACGGCATGATTTCGGCCTTCAATCCCTACATCGTAGATCGAGTAGATGTATTTCGTGGGGGCTTTGACGCCTCCTACGGTAATCGGGTGTCGGGAGTTTTGGATATCAAAACCCATGAGACAATTCCGAAAAAGCTAGAAGGAGGAGTCGGAATGAATCTTACCCATGGGCATTTTTTCCTGAAGGCTCCAGTTGTGAAAGAGAAGTTGGGAATTAACCTTTCCCTACGTCGCTCCTTTATCGACTTTTTGCCCTCTCCCACCTTCTCCCAGTATCAAAAGCGGGTTTTTCAAGGTACCCGAATCCAACAGATAGGTCAGATCGCAAATGAATTCGACGAAGTCATTATCCCAATCGAAGAATTTTCTTTTGATGACTTTTCGTTGAGCTTACACTACCAACCTAGCCCCCGGGACCATCTTAAAGCCAGTTTATTTACCTCGAATAACCAGCTAGACTACCGGGTAGAAAATCATTTCGATTCAGTGGGTTTAGCAGACTTCTTAGAGCAAACCAATGGAGGCATTAGCCTAAGCTGGGAACATGCATGGAGAAAGGGACACGAGACTCATCTTAGGCTGTATAGTTCAGAATACACCTACAGGTATGAGACAGAATATTTTTCTCTGGAGAGTGATCCCAACCTAAGTTGGGCGAGCCAAAGCAACTCAGTCGTAGATGTAGGAGCTGAACTGAGCCAGAAATGGGTAATGGGTCAAGGACATACCCTTCAGATAGGATATGCTTGGAATGCTTTAGGCCTGGACTTTGCCTTTTTAGGGCTAGAGGTGGGGCAGGATACGGCCAGAGAGGTCCGGAGTCCAGGACTTTTTACCCATAGCCTCTTTGGAGGATATACTTACGAGAAACCCAAGAGGTGGAGACTGAACCTGGGGCTACGCTATGCTCAATATCCCCTAATTCCTCATCTTCAGGTAGAGCCACGTATGTCTCTGGACATGCATCTGGGGCAAAGATGGAAGCTAATGGTACAGGCCGGTCGCTACAAGCAATTCCTCAGCCAACTCATCATCCCCTTGAATGAAATTGGTGTGGGGAACCAATTGTGGATGCTTTCGCATGGAGAGGAAATACCTTTGATTCGCTCTAACCAACTAGGTATGGGGCTTTCCTATGACCACCAAGGTTGGCAAATTGAAGTAGATGTCTATGGCAGAGCGCTCAAAGGACTTACCACCCTTTCTGCTGCATTTGAGGATGTTCCAGAGTCAGGCTTTAGTGTAGGCAATGCCCGTATACGCGGGGTTGACTTACTGGTCCGTAAGCGATGGAAAGACTACCGGACCTGGATGAGCTACACCCTCAGTCAAGTGGGCTATAGATTCCCCGAATTGACGGACCGTACTTTTCCAGCTACTCACGACCGGCGACACGTAGCTTCCTGGGTCCATATATATGAAGACGGACCATGGGAATTTTCCATCGGTTGGAACTACGCATCTGGCAAGCCCTTTACACCGCTTTCAGGTTCAGAAATTCAGCCGCTTGAACCCGGGGAAAGTGGAGAACCCAGGGTTGTACTAAAACCTATCCTAGGGTCTCCCAATAGCCGCAGGCTACCCGATTACCACCGATTAGATTTCTCTACTCAATTTTCCTTTCCCCAAGACCCTCAAGCAGGCTGGAAGGCAACCTTAGGGCTTTCCATCTTGAATGTCTACGACCGCGCCAACCTCCTTTCTCGGCAATTCCTTCCCCGCCAAATCAGGGAAAATGAACTTCCCAGTGCAGAGATCCTGTTACTGGAAAAGGTACTACTACGACGCACGCCCAATTTGATGGTTCGGTTTCAGTGGTAGGGCTTATACATATGCGCTTCCCTCTTTATTCACTCCGCAACGCATGAATTGGGCTCGCAACCGCAGCCCGGAAGCTTTGAAATCCCACGGTTAAAAAAGCGAGTGTCAGGGCAAAAAGCCCTGTCAGTACAAACATCCACCACATTATGGGAACTCTGTAGGCAAAGGACTCAAGCCAGCGATCCATAGCGAACCAAGCTATCGGACTTGCAATAAGGAAAGCTACGAGTACAAGCTTAAGGAAATCACTAGAAAGCAGCTGAACAATTTGTTGTACGCGAGCTCCCAGAACTTTCCGGATCCCAATTTCTTTTGTTCGTTGCAAAACTTCAAAGGTAGATAAGCCTAGTAAACCGAGGCAGGAAATAAACAATAGAATTCCTGCAAAGATCTTGAATAAGAATCCCATATTTATTTCCGTTCGGTGCATTTCCTCAAAGGAATCGTCGAGAAATTCATATTCGAATATGAGGTTGGGAAGGAATTTTTCAAAGGATGTCTGTGCCTGAGAAAGCGCCTCAGAGGCTTGAACCCCTGTAGTTCTGGCGAGCACAGTTGAACCCCCATTTTGATCTGTGTAAAACATTACAAGTGGTTCTATTTTTTTGTGAAGGCTTTGAAAGTGAAAGTCTTTGGCGATCCCAATAATGGTTCCCGCCTCGCCGCGCCAAACAATCTGCCTACCGATAATGGGTTCAGGAATTTGAAACGTTTTAACCGCAGTTTCATTAAGGACAATATTGTTTTGATCTGTTTCATAGCTGGAATCAAACCATCTACCCGCTATCAATTTGAGGTCGAAAACCTCCTGTAAAGCTTCATTTACCCCGTATCGATACGCACCGGCAAGTAAATTGGGATCTTTGCCTTCCCAAGAAAGATCGTCTCCATTGAAATTTCCTATATCAATGATAGATCCAATAGATACGGCTACCGCCTGGAATTCAGGGATTTCTTGAAGTACTTGTTGCCAAAGGGAGAATTGCTTGTAGTTATACTCCGAATCTCCCTGGTACAATTTGGGTTGAAATTGCACTACATAAGATCGGTCATATCCTACTTTCTTCTTTTGGATGTAGCTGAGCTGGTTTCCCATGACTATTGTACAGAGCAGGATAATCAAGGCCAAAGCAAATTGTGTAACAACCAAGCCCTTCCTCAATGAAATATTCGATTGTGGATTCTTTGAAGACTTGGTAAGGCGGATAGGTTTGATCCCAGCAAATAGCAAGGCGGGATAGAGCCCTGCTAAGCAAATGCTCAATAGGAGAATTACTCCAATTACTCCCCAAATCGGCAGGCTACCAAGGTCTATTACAATAGGAACCCCTGTGAAACTATGAAGGAGAGGCAGGCTGTACTTCCCAATCTCTAAGGCGAGAATAATTGCCAAAAGACTTACCATAAGGGCTTCGAGTAATACCTGTGAAAAAACCGTTTGAAACGAAGCTCCTATCACCTTCTTGATCCCGATTTCTCTTATCCGCTCATAGATGAGTGCTGTGGAAAGACTTAGGTAATTTAGCAGCGCTGCTACCAACAAGATGAATCCTATGATGCCAAAAATGAGCACTGTAGATTTCTGTTGGTGAGGAAAGGGACTATACTTACTAACTGTACTGAAATGGATGTCTTGTAAAGGTTCAAGCGTATTCAAAAATTCATAGCCATCTAGTTGGATATTCTTTCGTTTTAACGCAGTTAACTTTTGAGCCACAATCTCCGGTTGCTCTGTCTGTAGAAAAACGCGAAAGCTGGAATTATTCCAGTCGTTAAGACTTTTTCCCTTGTCTGCTCTAAACCAGTATGCTTCAAAAGGAATAAGGCAAGGAAACTGAAGGATAGAATTAGTAGGAGGATCTTTGTAGACCATTTTGACGATGTAGGAAATATCCTTGAATTCTACTCGCTTACCTAAGGCCTCATCCTCCCCAAAGTATTTCCTTGCTAGCGCCTCTGATAAGGCTAGGTGGTTCGGATTTTCAAATAAGGCCTGAATAGAACCTGCTAGAATGTCGTAGGAAAATAGATCAAACCAAGCTTGGTCTACATAGCACAGAGATTTTTCCTGATAGGACTGCTGGCTACCTATGTTTAAGGTCGGTTCCCTGAGGACTCGATTCTTTGACAGCAGGAGTACTTCTGGTATTTCGCTTCCGGCAGCCAGCATAAGCGGAAATTGAACCAGATCTGAACTTCTCGTGCCATATTTACTTTGGGTGGTACTGATAATCCGATATATATCTTTCCCCTTTGGGTGATGCCTATCGTAGGTAAATTCATTCTGAACCCACAGGGAAATCAGTAAGGCTGCAGCCATTCCTATAGATAGCCCAACAATATTGATCAACGTGAATAGCTTACGAGAAAGTAGGCTTCTAAAAGCGATTTTCAAGTGGTGATAAAACATATGTTAGGGAGTTATGGGGTTAAGCATGTACCAGCACAGGTAAAAGTGTAAAGATCTTTCGTATTTCTATCTACTCGCTCCTAAGCGCTTCAATGGGATTGGCTTGTGCAGCACGCACACTTTTCAGGCTCACTGTGAGAAAGGCGATCAGTGCAGTCAGTCCTCCCGCCAAGAGAAACACCCACCATTCCAGATCGATTTGATAGGCAAATCCAGATAGCCACTGATTCATGAAGTAATAGGCAATAGGGGCTGCAAAACCGAAGGCAACCCCTACTAGAATGAGAAACTCTTTGGAGAGCAACTGAACAATTTGAGAGACACTAGCCCCCAATACCTTTCGAATCCCGATTTCCTTGGTACGCTGAACTACAGAGATGGAAATCAGGCCAAATAAGCCCATGCAGGATAGGAAAAGTGCGATCCCTGTCGCTGTGCGGGTAAGCTTGGAAAGTCGCTGTTCCTCATCGTAGAAATTTGCGATGGCCTCATCGTAGAACTGAGAGTTGAAGACTGCATTTGGGTATATTGTGGTATATGATTGTTCAATTCTGGCAAGAGTACCTTTTATTCCATTTGTAGGAAGGGCCTCTCGGTTGAGTTTTAGGCCAAACCGCGTTCTAAAGGGACCAGCACCCAGAAGTAAGGGCTCAATCGTTTGTGTGAGGGGCTTGTGGTGGAAATCCTTTACAACCCCTACAATGGGAAGGTCTACACCATCCATATCCAATATTTTCCCAACAGCATCACTCGCCTGCTCGTATCCCGCATGCCGTACAAAGGCCTCATTCACCAAGTATTCCTTAACGGTGTCTGAGGGAAGTAGGTTTCTGCCTGCTAGGAGGGGAATTTCATATACGGAAAGATAGTTGGTGTCAATCCTGTGTACATTTAGTTGATCTTGAGTGAGTTCCCCATTCTTCTCGTAGCGAAAGTTACTGGAATTATATCCGCCAGAAGCAGGGGGGCGGTTGTGAATGGAAATGTGCTGGACTTCAGGAAGGCGAAGTAACTCATTTTTTAAGAGTTCTTGTTGAGATTCCGGCGCGAGAAAAGGCGTAGTAAAGGTAAGAATGGCATCCTTTTGAAACCCCAGTTCTTTGTTGAGAAGAAAGTGGATTTGCCTACTGCTGAGGAATGTTGCTATAATTAAGGCAATGGAAACGGCAAATTGAAGGACGATCAACCCTTTCCTAAACCAAAGGTTTCGCATGTCTTCCTGATAAGGCTTTGAAGTACTTTTCAGCGCTCGATCAGGAAGGAAGGAGGATAGGATAAAAGCAGGATAAAGCCCCGCTACTAAGCTGATAAGAACCGCTAAGAAGAGGTAAAAAAGGAGGTTTGTAAATGAAAGAGCCTCAAAAGTTAATTCTGGGGGAAAAAACTCTTTGAAGAATCCAAAGGTCAGTTCTGTAAGAATCACCGCCAGAACAATTGAAAAGAGAGAAATCAAGAAAGTTTCTCCCAAAAATTGAACGATGAGCATTTTACGAGAGCTTCCGAGAACTTTTCGGACGCCTACTTCACGGCCTCTACGAAAGGCTTGGGCAGTACCTAGGTTGATGTAGTTTATACTGGCGATTAGAAGCAATAATGCCGCGATACCCAAAATCCCGTAAATTGTTGGGAGATGGGTGGCCCCTCGACTGGGACCAAAGAGCCCTATTTCTGGGTTGAAATGGATATTGGAAAAAGGTTGTAGCATATAAGCTACTGTCCAACCCATTTCCGTATAGGCTTCCCGATGAGGATCCGCTAATTTATCGATCTGACTTTGTACAGTTTGAGGATCTACTCCTGAATCGAGTAGGACAAATAGCTGAGAAGAATTTGTTGTTCCGATCCAATTGTCCAACGGAATATTTTCCTTCAAGAAACTAGCTTCTATGGTTGAAAAAGACAGATAGTCTTCGAAGATCAGATCCGTAGGTTTGTCAAAGGATTTTATCACACCGGAAACTGTCATCACCAAGGAATCTTGGTAGGTAAGACTTTTTCCCAGGACTTCCTCATATTCCAGTTCTCCAAAATAATAGCGGACTTGTTCATCAGTCAATACAACTTGAAACGGTTTACTGAGCGCTGATTGGGGGGAACCTACTAACCACTCATAGTGTGAAAATACATCAAAGAAATCAGGGGAGACAAATACCGATTTGTCTACTTCTAAGAGTGTTTTTTCTGTTCCTTGCGCTTGTTGGACGCGAACCGTAGGAAAAGATTCTGTATAAAAATGGGTTTGTTCCTTAACCCCGCTGATCCCTGCTTTCATATCTGCAGGAAGGCCGGTAGACACCCCAGGATTCAAGCCATCGAAATTTCCGCCAAATTGCGTATATACTCGGTATATACGTTCTTTATTCGGCAAAGAGCGATCAAAACTTAACTCATAGGTGGCCAATTGATAGATGGTGAGGCAAGCCGCAATTCCCACGGATAATCCCAGTACTTTAATCAAGGTATGAAGGGTATCTCGCCGGATGGTACGGAAGGATATGAGAAGGTAATTTTTTAACATGCTTGTGGGGATTATTCGTTTCTCAATGATTCGATAGGATTCGCATAGGCTACACGAAGGGATTGGATACTTACGGTTATAAAGGCGAGCAAGGCCGTTCCGAACCCAGCCAATGTAAACACCCACCAAGGAATATCAATTCGATAGGCAAAATTCTTCAACCAATTTTCCATGACATACCAGGCTACAGGAGCTGCTAGGAAGAAAGAAAGCAGGACGAGTTTGAGGAAATCTGCTGAGAGTAATTGGATGATACTGCTTACAGTTGCTCCTAAAACCTTTCGGATTCCAATTTCTTTCGTCTTTTGTTTGGCGACAAAATTCGCCAGCCCCAATAGCCCTAATGCTGAGATGAATACAGCAAGTAAAGATGCGATAGTGAACAACTTTCCTAGCTTTTGTTCCGTCTCATAGAGTTTTGCATAGGTTTCATCCAGGAATTCATACTCAAATGGGTTGCCAGGAAAGACCTCACCATATAACAAGGCGAGTTGGGCTTTCTTGAAGGGAAAATCAGTGGTATTAATGTTTAGGGTAAAGTACCCACTATTTCTTCCAGGGATAAATACAATAGGATCCACAGGTGTATGGAGGGAAGTATGGTTGTAGTCTTTGAATACCCCAATCACTTCCCACGAACTATCGCCCCACTTTATAGTTTGCCCTACGGCTTGGGTGGGGTCATCAAAATGAAGCCGTTTAGCTGCGGTTTCGTTTAACATTAAGCGGCGTGAATCATACCCTTTCATTGCATCTTCTGAGGAGAAGCTTCTTCCTGCAAGGATTGAAATTTCAAAGGTTTCCGCATAGCGTTCATCAATGAAAAGCATGCTGTAAGAAATTTCCTCGTCCTCTGGTAGGGGATTGGGTTGGGTAATATTGTTTGCATTGAAGTTGTAACTTTTACCTGGAATTCCTCCTGAAGAACAATAGGTATTGACAAAGGGCAACTGGGCCAATCGGTCCCGAAATACTTGTTGGCGTTGTCCGAAGTCTTCTGTTTTTACACTCGGTCCTTTTATAGCAATTCGTTGGTCAATCTGAACCCCGAGCTCTCTACTGTTTACATAGCTGAGCTGAAGAAATAGAATAAGGGTTCCTGCAATTAGGGCAATGGAAATAGCAAACTGAGTGATTACCAGGGTTTTTTGAAGCCAAGTTCCCTTTAAAGATCCTTGATGGGTTCCTTTTAGACTCTGTATAGGAGCCATACCTGTTAAGACAATGGCTACGTAGTATCCAGCAAATAGGGTAGCTACCATTAAAATTAAGCCTCCCAGCCAGATATAGCTTCCTTTTGTGAGTATACCTACATTCAAGGGTTGACCGACTAGGTAATTGAATCCTGGTTGGATAATGGGAATAAAGGCAAAAGCAACGAAGGCTGCTATCAATGTTAGAATTAGGGTTTCTAATAAATATTGGTAGGTAAGCTGGTCCCTTCTTGCACCAGATACTTTTCGTATGCCGACTTCCTTGGCCCGTTCCATTCCTTGTGCGGTGGATAGGTTCACATAGTTCACAAAAGCGATTCCCAGAATCAGTAAGGCGATAAAAAGCAAAAATACGACTAGGGTGCGGTTTCCGTATTGAGGTAAGGGATCGCTTAGACTACTCCCTAGGTGAATTTCGGATAAGGCCTGTAATTGAATATCGAGTTTTTCATCTTCACTAGCTTGTTGAACCCATTCTGTGATAGATTCAGCAACCTGGGGGGCTTGAGCAGCGTCCTGTAGTTCGATAAAGATAAAGCCAAATCCTGCATCTGTTCCATTGGGGTCTGCCCAGTCATTTCCATTTCGGTTTTCGGGTGAAACCAATGTTTGAATAGATAGTAGAGTAGTATAGGAATAATCAGAATTTGGGGGAAAGTCTTCAAAGACACCAACCACAGCATAATCTGTAGTACCAAACTGGTTATCGAGCTTAAGGGTTTTTCCCACAGCAGTTTGCTCACCAAAGTACTTTTGGGCTTGGGAAGTAGAGAGTAATGCCTGTTGGGGAGCTGTAAAGCCTGCTATCCCGTCCACAAGGGGTCGATCAAAAAAGGATAAAAAGGATGAATCAACATAGGCAGTTTGCTCCTCGCGAAAATATTTGTCAGAAGCTGCTGGGTGGATTACGCCATTTCCTACGAAGGGGAGAATGCGTGTATACTGTCGAACTCCTGGAAACTGATCACGTAGTAAGGGCGCATACCCTGGAGGTAGAAAAAAACCGTCCTCTATAGAAGTTTCCACTACCCGGAATACTTGCTCATCCTTTTCGAACATGGAGTTGAAGCTCCATTCAAAGGCTACGTATTGCAGAATTAATACAAAGGAACAAATCCCCATACTCAAGCCTAGCAAATTGATGAGGGAAATCGTTTTATTCTTCCAGAAGTGCCGGATGGCGAGTAAAAAGTGGGTTTTTAACATAATAGTAGATGTTATTCGGTTCTTAAGGCCTCTATGGGATTAGCGGTAGCAGTACGTAAACTTTGAAAACTCACCATAAGCAAGGCCAAAATAGCTGTCCCAATTCCTGCTAGGAAAAATATCCAAACGGGCATATTGATTCTATAGGCGAAATTCTGTAGCCAGGTATCCGTTACGTACCACGCCAGTGGAGTAGCTATTAGAAAGGATAGAAAGATAAGTTTAAGAAAACCAGAAGAAAGAAGCTGAATAATGCTACTCGCTGAAGCTCCTAGAACTTTTCTAATACCCACTTCCTTTTTTTTCTGACGGACTATAAAACTTGCTAAGCCCATCATACCCAAAACAGAAATAAAGATTGCTAGTAAGGAGGCTGTGGTAAAGAGCTTACCTAAGCGTTGCTCGCTTTCATACAATTTGGCATAAGATTCATCCAAAAATTCGTACTCAAACGGATTTCCAGGGAATGCTTCTGCATATAATTGGGAGAGGCGAAGCTTCTTAGCGGAAAAATCATTCGTATTCATTTTTAAGGTGAAATACTTACTATTTCTATTAGGAATAAACACAATCGGCCCTACAGGAGTGTGTAAAGAAGCGTGATTGTAGTCCTTCAGTACACCTACTACCTCCCAAGAACTATCCCCCCACTTTAAGGGCTGGCCAACTGCTTGGTCTGGCTTTTCGAAATGCAGCATTCTCGCAGCCGTTTCATTAAGCATTACCCTACCCACATCAAACCCTTTCTGTGCCTCTTCCGCGGTGAAGTTTCGCCCTGAAATTTGGGTGATCTCAAAAGTTTCCTGGTAATTCTCATCTACGAGTAACATGCCGTAAGAAATTTTCTTATCCTCGGGATTGCCGTTGGGTCGGGTAATATTTCCGGAACTGAAATTATATCCTTTCCCAGGAACGCCACCAGATGAACAGAAGGATTGGACAAAAGGAATCTGTTCTAATTTATCCCGAAAGATTTGCTGTCGCTGTTCAAAGTCTTTTTCTTTGACACTTGGGCCATTAATGGTGATTCGTTGCTGAGTCTGTATGCCCAGATCTTGCTGGTGTAAGTAACGAAGTTGGAGAAAGAGAACCAGGGTCCCAGCAATTAATGCTATTGCTATCGTAAATTGTGTAATAACCAGACCTTTTTGGAGCAAATTGCCTTTAGAGGAATGCATAAGGGTCCCTTTTAGGGTCTGGATGGGTGCCAGCCTTGTTAAGACAACTGCTACATAAAACCCAGAAAGTATCGTCCCAAGTGTAAGAATGGTACTTCCCAGCCCCAAATACCAACTCTTAGCAAGTAGGGCCAAATTCAGGGGTTGGCCTACCAGTCGATTGAAAGAAGGTTGTATGATAGGAATAAAGGCAAAAGCAATAAAGGCAGCAAGAGAGGTCAATATCAGGGTTTCCAACAGATGTTGATAGGCCAATTGAGATCTCCTAGCTCCCGATACCTTTCTTATTCCTACCTCTTTTGCGCGTTCCATTCCTTGGGCAGTAGATAAATTTACATAGTTGACAAAGGCTATTCCCAGGATGAGGAAAGCAATACAAAATAAAAATACAACCAGGATGCGGTTACCATATTGGGGTAAGGTATCTCTTAGATTTTTCCCTAGATGAATTTCAGACAGTGGTTGTAGATGGATCGCCAGTTTATCATTATCTGAAAAGGTTTGGATTAGTTGTGTGATGGAGGAGGCAATCTCAGAAGCCCGATCAGGATTCTTTAGCTCAAAAAAAACAAAGCCAAAACCAGATGAGGTCCCATTAGGGTCAGCCCAGTCGCTTCCCTTTCTATTTTCTGGACTAGCTAAAGTATGGATTGAGAGAAGAATATCGTATTTATAATCCGTATTGGTGGGGAAGTCGTCAAAAATACCTGCCACCGTGTAAGATGTAGCACCAAATTGATTGTCCAACCGAAGGGTCTGCCCCAAAGCAGAGGAATCTCCAAAAAATTTTTGTGCCTGCGAAGCTGATAACAGTACCTGCTTGGGCTTAGAGAAGCCCTGCCCCCCTTCAATCATTGTGCAATTGAAGAGATCCAGGAATGCCGAGTCCACAAATGCTGTAGTATTTTCCTGGAAATAGCTATTGGAAGGTTCTACTTGCACCACCCCATTTCCTATGTTAGGGAGAATCCGTGTATACCGATCAATTTCAGGAAATTGACCCTGAAGCATGGGAGCATACCCAGGAGCGACGAAAAAACTACTTTTTTTGGGATTTTCAACGACAACTCTAAAAACGCGATCTGCTCTATTGTACATGGAGTTGAAGCTCCATTCAAAGGCTACGTATTGCAGAATTAACACAAAGGAACAAATCCCCATACTCAAGCCTAGCAAATTGATGAGGGAAATCGTTTTGTTCTTCCAGAAGTGTCGGATGGCGAGTAAAAAGTGGGTTTTTAACATAACGGTAGATGTTATTCGGTTCTTAAGGCATCTATGGGATTAGCGGTAGCTGCGCGAATGCTTTGAAAACTTACCATGAGGAGTGCCAAAACGATAGTTCCTACTCCGGCGGAGAGGAAGATCCAGACAGAGATCTCTGTTTTATAGGCAAAACTCTGCAACCAACTGTCTATGAGGTACCACACAACTGGAGAAATCAATAGAAAGGCGATGAGAATCATCCAGACAAAGTCCCGGGAGAATAGCTGAACAATTTGGGCAACGGTAGCACCAAGGATTTTGCGAATACCAATCTCCTTGGTTTTCTGTTCTACTGCAAAGGCAATGATGCCTATTAATCCCAAATTGGCTACGATGATAGCCAAGATGGCAAAGGTTAAAAACAACTGGCCCAGTTGTTTCTCTTGAACGTAGAGTGTTTGCAACTGGTCTTCGGCAAATTCGAAGGCGAAACTTTGATCCGGCAGATGTTGCTTCCAAACCGACTCGATGCGAGGTAGCAAAGTAGAAGCTTCCTCTAGTCGTATAAGGGTATGGCTAAAGAAAGGATCTCTTCGTTGGATAGCCACAGCCCCAATTTCGTGGTGTAAACTTTGCTCGTGGAAGTCTTCTACCACCCCGATTACTTTTCCGCGGATGATGTTTCTTTCCACTATTTTTCCTACAGGATCCTCTAAGCCTAAAACTTTCACAGCTGTTTCATTGAGTACCAGGTGTTGTTGTAATTCTGCCTCAGAGTAAATGACGTTTCCTTCGTCATCAAAGCTTATTCCTCTTTCTATTTTGGGGGGGGCGTAGTCTTCCGAAATAAAATTTCCCGATAATACTTTTAGTCCCGCAGTGGAGGCAAACGAACCATCTGTGCTTAGAAAGCGCATTGCTAAAGGGGCAGTCATGGTTGAGTCCATTGTAGAGCTGATATTCCCAATAGGATTTCCCGGTGACCATGTGGCAAAACTCACATGGTTTATCCCTGCTATTTTTAGGAGATCTTGCCGAAAGGGCTCTGTCTCTGCACCTGTTAGCTGGGTAGGCGGAAGGATGAGCAGATTTTCAGTTTCAAAACCCAGGTTTTTACCTCCGACAAAATTCATTTGGCGGTAAATTGACAGGGTGCAGATAATAAGGCCTATAGAGATCATAAACTGAAATACCAGTAGCCCTTTGCGTATTCCGTGTTCTCTTTTAGATCCTTTTATCACGTGCTGTAAAGCAAATGCAGGTCGAAAACTAGAGAGATAAAGGGCGGGATACAACCCCGATAAGACTCCTGTAAGGAGGATGACTAAGAAAAATATCCAACCCAAAGAACTCCACAAAGATCCCATTGCAAGCTCTTTCTGTAAGAGTGTATTAAAGAAGGGGAGGAGTACCTCAGCACATACTATTGCCAAGCCCACGGCGAGGAATACATAGAAGAAAGATTCCCCAAAAAATTGCATTGCCAATTGTTTCCTAATGGCGCCGAGTGTCTTGCGTATTCCTACTTCTTTGGCTCTCCGTAGCGAACGTGCCGTGAGTAAATTGATAAAGTTGATGCAGGCCAGTAAGAGCAACAAAATTGCTGACAAGGAAAAGGTAGTTACATAGGTAATGCTGCCATTGGCTTCCAACTCATTTTGCGTGTGTGAATACAAATGAATGCTAGTGAGTGGTCGAAGGCGTAAAGTAGCGTCTTCAGGGTAGTTATAATCCGCGGAGATTGCCATAAATTTGGCGATTACAGAATCTGGCTGTGCATTGGGGGTGAGTAGGACATATTGGGACTGGCCCGAGTAAGCGCCAAAGTCCAAGGCCCTAGATTCTTCCTCTCTAGAAATCAAAACATCGAACTGAAAATGAGATTGTTTGGGAATATTTTCAATTACTCCTCCTATTTTGTAAGTATCAAGTGACCCTCTAAATTTTCGGGAGATCTCCTCCCCTAATGGATTTTTATTGGGGTAAAATTGTTCTGCAACTTTTCTGCTGATCAAAACTTCCTTAGGTTCATCAAATGCAGTTTCCTTATCTCCCTGTATGAAGGTGAATGTAAAAATATCCAAGCCTTTTGGGGTCATATAGCCTGACTTCAAAGGGATGGTTTTTCCCTCAAAATCGAAATCCGTTTTAGAGGTGTAGAACACAGATTGTGAGGCTATCTCTGGAATTTTTCTTTCTAGCTCAGGTCCAAGGGCTGTAGGAAGATGTAAACTGCGTTTTGTCTCCGTTCCCTGGTTTCTGTCCCATTCTAAGCGATAAATCTGGTCTGCTTTTTCGTGATGCCGGTCATAGCTGAGTTCATCTGAAACGTAGAGAATAATGAGGAGGCAGGCTGTAAGCCCTAGGGTAAAACCCAATAAGTTGACAATAGCGTAAATGCGGTCCTTTCGGAAGTTGCGCATCGCTAATTTGAAGTAGAGAAATGACATAGAATCTAAGGGGTTATTCCGTTCTGAGAGAAGTTATAGGATTTGCTGTTGCTGCGCGTATACTTTGGAAACTAACTGTGGCCAGTGCGAATATGCCTGTTCCCAATCCCGCTAAGAGAAACACCCCTAGAGATATGGGAATTCTATAAGCAAAGCTTTGTAGCCATTGCTCCATGAGGTACCAAGAAATAGGAGTAGCAATAAGTATGGCTAGGCCTACTAGCAGCAAGAATTCCCTCGAAATAAGACCGATGATGGAGGAAACTGTCGCCCCTAGGATTTTTCGAATACCAATTTCTTTCTTTCTCCTTTCTGCAGAGTAAGCTGCCAAGCCAAATAAACCTAGACTTGAAATCAACAAAGCGAAACCTGCAAAATACTTGGAGAGGGTAGCTACTTTTTGTTCAGATTCATACAGTTTCTGATAAGAATCGTCAAGGAATACAAAGTCGAAAGGAAGACCCGCTGTAAACTCGGCATACAGGTTGGATATCTCTTGTAAAGTAGCCTGTTCCCTCCCTGCTTTTATCTTAACCAAAATATTCTGAGGGTCCATTTTAGGGGACATATACAAGAAGGAAGGGGAGATTTCTTTGTACAATGATTCGACGTGAAAGTCTTCTACTATGCCTACTATTTGTTTCTCTTTTCCTCCATGACGTACGATTTCTCCAATGGGGTTTTCTAAGCCCATGGCCTTTATTCCCGACTCATTGAATATGATCTTTTGGGTCTCGGAACTAAATTCCTCAGAAAAGGACCTTCCTGCCAATAGCTTTATTCCCATCGTTTCTATAAACTCGAAGTCTACAGCTAGGTATTTAAAGGATGTCCTTTTCTCTTCATTTTTACCCTCCCACTGTAGCCCAAAGGTACGGGTGACATTGTGAGTCAACTCTCCCCGCATACTAGAGGCATTTTCTACTCCTGGGAGGCTTCTCAATTTCCTAAGGAAAGGTTGTATGCTAGACTTTAATTCCCCCTCCTTCTTAAATGCGATAACATTATCTTTAGAGAACCCTAGGTTTTTGGATTGGACATAGTTCATTTGGCTATAAATCAGCCAAACGGCAACAATGAGAACGAGGGAGACAATGAATTGGAAGACCACAAGGCCTTTCCTCGCCCACAATTCCCCCAGGATATTGCCTAATTTGCCCCTTAACATGGAAATGGGCTGGAAGTTAGACAGATAAAATGCAGGGTAACTTCCTGCGAGCAGGCCTGTAATAAAGCTAATAGATAAGAGTGCGGTAAGAGTTGGGCGATCTAACGTAAGACTTAGCTCCTTTCCGGTGAGTTGATTGAACCAGGGGGTTGAAAACTCTACTAAGGAAATAGCTACACATAAGGCAAAGAAGGAAATCAACATCGATTCGCCCAGGTATTGACCCACTAACAATCCGCGATTTGCTCCTATGGTCTTTTTTATCCCGACCTCTTTCATTCTTCGGGATGCTCTTGCCGTAGCCAAATTTGTGTAGTTGATGCATGCAACTATGAGGATGAAGAGGGCAATGAGGGAGAATAATTGAACGTATACAATGCGTCCACCAGTTGGAATGCCATTTTCATAATGTGCATAGAGGTATTTATCGGCATACCTTCGAATGAAAAGGTGTTGATACTCCTCTCCACTCTTTTCCTGTAGGTACGTTTTGAGCTTTTGGTTGAATTTCTTAGGGTCTGTGCCTGCTGCCAATAGAATATAGGTGCTGGGGCCTCCATAGTTCCACTTGTTGACCGCTGGGTTTTTTCTCAAATAGTAGTTGTAATTGAAGATGATATCAAATTGGTCTGTAGCGTTTGAAGGGGGTGGAGAAAATACCCCACTTATGGTATGTAGGCTTTGTGCCTCCCCTTTCTCCCATTCTAAGGTTTTGCCTATGCAGGTTTCCGTATCAGGGAATAGTTTTTCCGCTAACTGGTAGGAAATCAATACCGAACTTTCATCTTTCAGCACCTCCTCTGAATTTCCCTCTTTCAGCACATAGGAAAACATGGTGAAAAAATCTTCTCCCGCAAATTGCTCTTTTGCCTTGAAACGTGCTTCTCCCACTTGGACAATTCCTTGAACGCCACTTTCTTCCAATACAACTCCTACAGATTGGAGTACCTCTGGAAATTCTGCTTTCAAGGCTTCCGCTAGTGGACCAGGGGTCCACTCAAATGTTTTTATGTCTCCTGCGGGTGTTTGGGCATTTTTCATTACCTGGTACAATTGGTCATTGTAGGTATGAAAGCGATCGATTTGGAGTTCGTCTTGTACCCATAGGTAGATAAATATCGCGCTGGCAAGTCCTGTGGAAATCCCGATCAGGTTGATGAAAAAGGAAGTCCTATCATGTAGTATATTGCGATAGGCCAAGAGAAGTATGTGTTTAAGCATAGGAGATAACGTTATTCGGATCGAAGAGAATCAATAGGGTTAGAAATGGCAGCCCGAAGAGACTGAAGGCCAACAGTAGCTAGCGCGATTCCGACAGCCATAAGAACTGTAAGGGCAAAAATCTCCCAACCGATGTGGATTCTGTAGGCAAAGTCTTCCAACCACCAGTTCATGAGCAAATAGGCCATTGGTAAGGAGAGTACGAGGGCAAGCAAAACTAATTTCAGAAAGTCTCTGGAAAGCAGGCTTACAATCTGGTAAATTGAAGCTCCCAGAATCTTCCGAATTCCAATTTCCTTGGTTCGCTGCTCAGCAACAAAAGTGGATAGCCCTAGTAAGCCCAGACACGAAATGAACAATCCAATGAGCGCAAAAGCTTTGGCTAACGCATTGGTCCGCTGTTCTCCCTTGTATTTTTGTAAATAGCGATCTTCTAGAAAGTCGTATCGAAACGGCTCGCCATAGCTATGTTGAAGGTGTAGTGCTTCTACAGCTGCCAAGATTTCTTCAGTTTGCTGAGGATCAATGCGCAAGAAGGCACGGTTGGTAAAGGAGAGGCCATTTCTAATGATTAATGGGCCTATTGCCCTATGCAAGGATCGTGTATGAAAATCTTTCACAATGCCTACGATGGGGCCTTTATTTCCCCAAAACTCAAGGTTTTTTCCTAAGGGTTCGTCTAATTTCATTGCTTTAGCTGCTGTCTCGTTGATGAGAAAACTCGTCGAATCTAATCGGAGCTTTTGAGAAAAATTTCTCCCAGAGACCACTGGAATCTCCATAACATCGAGAAATTGGTGATCCGATATCAGAACATTGAATAAGAGGCGATCATCTGGTCCCATGCCTTCCCATTGGGGGTCTCCTGTTTGTCCGCCTACTTCTAAGGGGTTTTGGTTGGCAAAGGTGAGGGCTCGTACTCCGGGAATTCGACGTAGTTCATTTTGTAAGGTTTGTTGCTTATCTCGGGCTCCTTGGGGTAATCGAAAGAATAGAACATTGTCTCGATTGAGTCCTACGTCTTTGGAAGATAGGTAGGTGACTTGCTGTTGTACAACCAGTGCTCCTACAACTAGCAAAGCGGATACTACAAACTGGAAGACAACCAGCCCCTTTCGAATATTCCCATTGCCTAGTCTATGGGTAAGTTTACCCTTCAACACATGGGCAATACGGAAAGAGGAAAGAAAAAATGCGGGATAACTTCCCGCTACCAGTGCTGTGCAAACCCCTATGGTGGCCAATATGCCCCAAAGCATGGGGTTGAGTAAATTCAAGGTGATGGGTTTGCCAGTCAGCTCGCGAAAATAGGGTAAAATTCCCTCTGCCAGTTGCACAGCTATACCCAGGCTAATAAAGGTGAGGAGGAAAGACTCAAATAAAAACTGCCAGATCAAGGAAGATCGATAAGCGCCATTGGTTTTGCGAATACCCACTTCTTTTGATCGTCGGGAGGCCCGTGCTGTAGTGAGGTTCATGAAATTGATGCAAGCAATCAATAGAAGAAATATTGCTGCTACGCTGAATAGGCGTACATAACTGATTTTCCCTCCCGCCTCCTTGCCATTTTCAAATTTGCCATAGAGATACTTGCGTGAATAGGGTTGGATAATGAGGTGGGTATCATCGGTATATGCATTGTTGATACTGATTGCATCGCGAATGGAAGAGGCGAATGAGATGGGGTCGATAGATTCTGTGAGTTTGAGTAAAATGTGAGTATCAAAGTTTCCCCAGGGATAGGAATCTTCATCGTTTGGGTGGAGCCGTTTTAGGTTCAGGACAAAGTCGAATTGCAGGGAGGAACTTTCAGGTGGATCAGAAAATACCCCAGCTAGCCTATAGGTTGAGCTTCCATTTATCTGAAGGCTCTGCCCAGTGGTACGCCACCTATTCCATTCAGGACCTAGTAATTTTTCCGCGAGGGATTCAGATATGAGCACTGAATTGGGATCTTTAAAAGCTGTTGCTATGTCCCCTTTGAGTAAAGGAAAGGTAAGGATCTGGAAGAATCCCGCATTGGCATAAATCCCATCTGCCAAAATGGATTTATCATCTTTTTCAAATTGCATTTTCATAGCGGGATCATATGCTCCCACCTCCTCAACTCCTGGATAGGTTTCAGAAAGAAATTCTATTAAAGGGTAGGGAGCAGTTTCCCAGGTCAGCAGCCCAGCTTCCCCATTGGGAATGTTACTCAAGGTGCGATAAATGCGATCCCCTTCTTGGTGAAATTGATCTACTTCTTGCTCCTCGCGTACCCAAAGTAGGATAATTAGGCTCACCATGAGCCCAATAGATAGACCCAGTATATTGATGAAGGTATATCCTCGGTGGTGGGCGAGATTCCGAATCGCAGTTTTGCAATAATGCTGAAACATAGCACTGGGTTTGTTGGAACTATCTCATAGATATACAATAAGTATTCCTTTAGATAATCAATTGATTATCAATTAGCTGAGTGGATAATTTGCTTCCCTTGAAAGTGCTAGTGTTTCGATGTGGAACAGCCTGTGTTCCAGATGAGAACAATTTTTCTTTTTAGGTTTAGACACGGAAGGACGCAGAGTTTAGGGGACTTAGCAAATGCTAAGCGACGCTGAAGAACCCAGAACTCTTTTTGACACGGACTTTAGCTGACTTGATTATGACGGACGCTGAGAAAACTTGGACTTGCAACCTAAATTGTGGACTATCGACTATTTAACTATCTGGCCATTTCGCCGCAGATTACACAGAATTAGGGGGACTTAGCATGTGCTAAGTGGCGCTGAGAAACCGTGGACTATGGACTAATAAACTATCCAACCCTCAAACCCAGAACCTTTTTTTTACCACGGACTACGGACCACCGACTACCCAACC
>JBCCTX010000115.1:0-21424 GCA_039197765.1 Bacteroidota bacterium | reverse complement strand
CGCAGATTACACAGAATTAGGGGGACTTAGCATGTGCTAAGTGGCGCTGAGAAACCGTGGACTATGGACTAATAAACTATCCAACCCTCAAACCCAGAACCTTTTTTTTACCACGGACTACGGACCACCGACTACCCAACCCCTCCCACCCAGAACTCTTTTTTATACCACCGACTAATTAGCTATTCCCCATGTAAATGCTCCGCAGGATTAGTGAGTGCTGTCTGCAAAGCCTGTTGAAAGACAGATAAAAAGGAAACGAATAAAACCATGAGACTGGATACAATGAAAATCCAGGGTTTTAACTCCGTCTGAAAGGCAAACTGATTGAGCCATTGCTGGAGAAAATATAGGCTCAAAGGGATCGCAAGGGCTAATGAAAGGACAATCAATTGTAAATAGTCTTTGGTCAGAAGGTTCGTAATCTGCAAGAGGGAAGCGCCCAGCACTTTGCGAATACTTATTTCTCGGGTTCGTGTTTTCGTAGTGAATAAGGCCAACCCAAATAAGCCCAGGCAAGAAACAATGATGGCTAAGGCCGCAGCAAAAGAACTCAGCGTTCCTACTACCTGTTCGCTTTTATACAATTTTTCGTATTCCTGGTCTAAGAAGAAGTATTCCATAGGAATATCTGGTGAGAACTTTTTCTGGATAGTTTCTAAGTCTTTGAGGCTGCGGCCCACTGCTCCACTTTGGGATTTGACCATTAAGAGAAAGGCATACTCGGGTTTGTTCTCAATGACCATGGGTTCGATAGGGAGGTGAAGGGAGTTTTGGTGGAAGTCCTTGACTACGCCTACAATAGGTCCTTCATAATACCCCCCCATATCAATTAGCTCACCAATAGGCTCTTCCATTCCCATAATCTCTGCTGCCATCTCGTTGATGAGGAAGGTTGCTTTTACGGAATCGGTTCGAATTTCTGAAGAAAAGTTGTTCCCTTTGACTATTGGGATATCAAAGGTATTTACGAATTGATCATCTGTATATAATATGGTAAAGACTTGAGAGTTTTGTGGGTCCTTGCCCTTCCAAGACGGATCGCTGGCGCGACGATTAGGCCGAATCATCTGCGAAGAAGTAAAGGTATAATTCTTTATATAAGGAGATTGTGCGAGTTCAGCGCTTAATGCCTCTTTTTGTTTCATTTCCTCCCTGGTTAAATATTTATAAATGACCTGGGATCGATTGAACCCTAGGTCTTTGCTACGGAAATAGGACAGTTGTAAATGGACCCCCAAAGTGCATACAATCAGCAGTAGAGAAATGGTAAATTGAAATACTACCAATCCCTTTCTCAATAGGAGGTTGCTAAAGGAAAATCGATTTGTTCCTTTGAGAATGGAAAGTACTTTGAAGGAAGAGAGAAAAAAGGCGGGATAACTTCCTGCTAATAAACCTGTTATTAACCCGAAGGTGAGGAGTAAGGTCCAAGTTGTTAGGCTTTCATAGCCGATGTGAAGTTTTTTCCCTATCAGGGAATTGAATCCTGGCAACAGCCATTGTGTGAGAAATAGGGCCATACCTACCGCAATGAAGGTCAGCAGGAGTGCCTCGATGGTAAACTGGCTTACCAGGTGGGCTTTTCGGGCGCCAATTACCTTTCGAACCCCAATCTCTTTCGCCCGCTTAAGAGATTGGGCAGTGGATAGGTTCATGTAATTGACACAGGCAATAAGTAGAATGATAAGTCCTGCAATTCCCAATATTCTCACATAACTGATTCTACCGCCTACTGCCTTGCCATTTTCAAACTTTCCATACAGGTACATTTTTCTGAAAGGGTGCAAAAAGATCCCTACCCCTGAATCCCAGTCTATCATGCCGGGATCTCCCATTTCCTTTTTTTCCTTGTACAGTTGAAATATCTTTTGCTCCACCTCAGCTAAATCAGCATTGGGAAGCACTTTGATATAGGTTTTGTAGTTGTAATTACCCCAGTGATCATTGGTTTTATCTACTGAAACAAAGAAGTCTACTTTATGGGTAGCGTTTGGGGGAATGTCCTTGAAAACGCCAGATACTTGAACCTCGTGTTCTTGGTTCAGGATAAAAGTTTCACCAAGTAAAGACTGTTTATACCAATCAGGGCCTTTCAGCCTGCTTGCAAAGGATTCTGATATGACGATCCCATCAGGATTCACCAATGCTTGACGAGGATCACCCTGAACGAAAGGGAAGGGCAATACTTCAAAAAAATTAGAACCGCATTTAATCCCCTTCTCTTTGAGGGATTTGTCTCCAAATTCTATAAGACTCTCTTCTTCCCAGGCCCACATATAGGTGGCTTGATCAATCTCTGGGATCAGCGAGTCTACAAGTCCTGCGAGTGGCTGTGGGGTTTCTATCCAGGTTTCCATCTCATCTCCCGAAGGCATATTGGCCATTACTTGGTGTACACGTTCAGTTTCTGGAAGGTAGGTGTCATAGGTGAGTTCATCATATACCCAAAGGCCTATGAGCAAACTGCTCGTTAGGCCCAGTGTGAGACCTAATACATTGAGAAAGGTAAAGGCCTTGTTGCGGGAAAAATTTCTAAAAGCGGATTTGAAGTAATTTCCATACATAGCTAGATTGGGGTTATAGCGTTTCCATCCATTGTTTCCTTTGATGGTACTGTAGTTGAAAAAGCGCAGCACATCCCATACAAACCTCCGGTTTGCCCGCTTTTTGCCTAGCACTTCTACATTTCGATAGTACGTCTCGTAGATATCGCCTTGAACCTCTTCCAGAAAATCAGACGAGCAAAACCAAGTGAGGAACCTATTGGCCCATTTGGGAGGATTGGGGGATGTATTCATAGGATAAAATAGTTAATAGCACTGGCCAGCTATGGGCCTTTAAAAATCACTATATGTCGAGTTTTGGGAGAAGTCCCCAAATACGATCTCTTTCCGCTTGGAGCGTAGCAAGGGTTCTTAAGCCGTGTTTTGTAACGGTGTAGAGGCGCTTTCTCCGGCCCCCTCGATCTTGTGTAGATCCCCCCATTTCAGAAGTGATAAAACCTTTTTTCTCCAGTCTTCTCAGAACCGTATGTATAGCGCTTAGCGATATATCCTGATTTAGGTGTTTGAGGTAAGCTTCGCGTACACTTACTCCATAGGCTTCCTCCTTGACTAGGATCAGCATCAATAGCACCATTTCTTCCAAATTCCCCAGTCGATTTTCCATATTTATTAAATACTTGTAAAACAAATATAGTAATATTTATTGAACTTTTGTAAAACAAATATCAATTATTCAAATACATATAGTAAGTAATAAGATTGGGAAGGAATTAGCACTTATTCTTTCAATCCTTTACCTTATTGAGAGACAGTGCTTTAAGCATCCAATTGGGTAAGGGCTTCTCGGGTGCTCGCTTACGCAAATCCAGGTACCATCCGATCTTCTTGGCAATGGGAATTTTGTGGGCTTCGACAAATTCAATCAAAGTTCCATCGGGATCTTCTATGTAGGAAAAATGTCCCGCTGCCTCTCCCATGTCAAATTCTTTCCCAAGACTTTGTCCACTATCTACAGTAAAAGGGTAGTTTTTTTCTTTACATAGCTCCCGTAACTCCGACATGCCGTGGATATCGAAGCATAGGTGGATATAGCCTAAATCCCCCCAAAATCTCCCCTCAAAGATTTTCTTGGGCTGGCGATTTAATACTTGTATCAGTTCAATTTCGCTTTGACCCAACATACGGCTAAACTTGCCCTTACGAGGTTGGCTATGCGTAAGCAGGACACGCCGAAATTCATCTGCTCCCCCTGGAAGTACAGAAAGTTCTTCAAAGGTTCCAGATACATCATAGAGAACCTGGTCATAGCCCAAGATCTCCTGATAGAACGGTAGAGATCGGTCTACACTAGAAACTCCTATGGAGCAGCCCAATACTCCGCCTGTGGCCAAGCCTTTATGCGTAAACCAGTCTGTGTGAGAGGTAACTTGAAAGGGATTGCCATAGGGATCTTCCAGAAAAAAGGTGTTTTGAGCGTCAGGACCTGGAACTGGAGCAGGACTCAAGGTCTCGATCCCTTTATGGGTTAAACCTTCGAAGGCTTTTTCTACGTCATGGGCCTTCATACGGCAGATCGATATGCCTAGGTCTCCCAGTAGGGGGCGTTCTGCAGGAGGCTGTGGCGTGCGAGAGGTATACTGCCAAATCTCCATACCGGAACCTCCTTGGGCATTGAGAGCGAGTACCGCCCTACGCTGATGGGGTTTGCCTCCTGTATAGGGCAGCATAAGGTTCGCTTCCGCAGCTTCGTCAAAAATGGGAATGTTCATACCAAAGGCCTTTCGGTACCAGGCCCAGGCTTGTTCTACATCAGGAATTCCAATACCAATCTGTTGAATTCCGCTTATGATTACGCTCATAGGAGAATTAGTTCTGAGTTTGAAGTTGAAGGTCCACGTTTTGATTTCCTAAGTTACTCACTCGGAAGGGAGTTATATTGAAATTTTCAGACGGTAGCTCCCTTCAAGTGCTTTCTTTGCCGTGTCTTTCATAATTATTCTACGTTCTTCTGCGTCGAAAAAGCTAATTTATCAGTTCGAGTAATTCTTTTAGTTCGTGAATTACCTTAGTGGGCTTATTTTCCATGAGTTTTTCAGCAGATATGGCGCCGGAGGCGATTGCGATAATCCAGCCACATCCCGCGTTCTTACCTTCTTCGATATCTGATAAGGTATCTCCTACCTTAATGACCTTGGCTGGGTCATGTACCTCCAATTGCTCCATTGCTTTTTGAATCATGTAGGGGTAGGGTCGCCCCCTTTCCACTTCGTCGCTGGTAACCGAGTAGTCAATCAACTCATGTTTTTTCCAGCCCATATGATCGATTAGAACATTTGCCATATCTCGAAAATAGCCGGTGTCCAATACCACCTTGATGCCTCTGCTCTTCAATTCACGGAAAACCTCCGTAGCTCCTGGCATTTCTTGTATTCCCTCTCCAGTGGCGTAGGCGGCACTTGCAATTTCCAAGAATCGCTGGTGGACCTGATCTACTTTTTCTGGGCTAACTTCAGATGGACTGTAGGTATTCAGCAAGTGTCTGATACCTTCCTTTTTATTCCATCCACCTATCTCCAACACTTGTGTTAGGGAGATCGTAACGCCAGACTCCGCCAGGGCTTGCTGGACAGATTTATAAACAATTTTACCTTCATCGACAGTAGTTCCTGCCATATCGAAGACGACCATTTGTACTTCAGAGTTCATGCGGGGAAATTAGGTAATCTGGATGTCAAGTTTACGGATTCTATGTTAAATCTAATGCATGCCATTGCAGAACATGCCAATGGGGGAGCCATCAGGTATCTTGGGAATATTGAGTTCCAACTCATAGTCATCTTCATCTAGGAATTGGTCAATTTCCCTCGCAAGATTTTGATAATGCGCCGCCCATTCAGGAGTAGCCGATTCGCGTTCCTCAAGCCATTCGTGTAGATTTTGTAAGTGGTACATGACCAAGGCACGAACTTGGGGGTTAGTAGCTTCCTGAAGCCCTAAATGGATCATATGTTTCGTCGCCAGGTCATTTACTTCTTTTTGGATTTCAGCAGTCAAGCCTTCTGCAGGATTGGCTTTAATGGTAGCATCTACCAGGCTTTCTAATACTTCGGTTAACCCTGGTATGGCTGCATCTCTCGCGTGGTACTCAACCAATCTAGCAGCACGGTCTGGATGCAATAAGAAGGTTAACGTATGATTAGCTGCGCTACTCGCTGCTGCGATTGGATCAAAAGTACCACCTGTACGGGTAGAAAAGGATTCCCTCCCTCTGCGATACCCTAGAGGATGTGGAGGGATCATAGCGATCAAGTTTTCAGGTAACTCCAAGGTTTCTGGACTCAGGGTAGAAAGTAGGACTTCCAGGGCTTTGCGTTGTTTTCCCGCAGAAACAATTTGGGTTCCTGGCTTACTATCCCCTCGAAGGCTGTAGGTGTATTCCAGGCCTCCTATGACCTTGGCTACAGCTTCTACCTGATAGCGATGGGACAAATAGAGAGGTACTAGAACCTCTTCCAAGGTAGCCATGGGCTGCCGCATAGCTATATTTTCTTCTCCAAAGGATTCCAAGGCAGCTTTTCTAACGGTCAGTAAGCGCTCCATTTCTACTGTGGGATAAGTGCCATTGTCCCAAAGATGGGCTAGTGGATGGGCGCTTCCAAAGGGTCTTGCATCCTGGTCAGGTAAGAACTTCAACCCACCAGCAAAGGCAGCATTGAGCATATTGTCAAGAGACTCAGCTTCATCTGTTCCCTCAGGGAAGTCCTGATAACCGTAGGTAATAGCTTGCTTGTCCCACTCGCCAATCCCAATATCATAGGCAGCCGAAAAGTCTATTTCCCCCCCTTTTAATTGGATGTAGGGATGGGGGTAGTCCATTACGGAGGAGCGATCAACCGCACTGGCAGTGTAGTTGTGAACGAGTCCCAAGGTATGCCCTACCTCGTGGGCGGATAGTTGACGTAGGCGAGCAAGCGCCATTTCCATTAAGCGGGGATCTACTTCTTTTCCCGCTTCATAGGCAGTTACAAGTCCCTGAGCAATCATGAAATCCTGCCTCACGCGAAGGGAACCCAAAGACACATGGCCTTTTATGATTTCACCTGTGCGTGGATCGTAGACGGAGGAGCCATAGGACCAACCCCGGGTGGATCGGTGTACCCATTGAATGACATTATATCGTACGTCCAGGGGATCTGCATCTTCGGGCAGCACTTCTACCTGGAAGGCATTCTCATATCCCGCTGCTTCAAAAGCTTGGTTCCACCATGCTGCCCCTTCTTTCAAGGCTGACATGACAGGCTCGGGAATTCCTGGATCGAGGTAATAGACGAGTGGCTCCACTGCTTCGCTTTTTTCAGCAGAGGGGTCTTTCTTTTCCAATCTATGGCGGCGTATGAAACGTTTGACTAGTGGCTGGTCAATGGGCGTTCCATAGTCCTGGTAGCTGAGGAACATGAACCCACTGCGAGGATCAAAGGGACGGGGGGTATATCCATCATCCGGTAGCTGCACAAAAGAGTGATGTTGCTGAACCGTTACCGCATCAGGACTAGGGGTTACACTGCGTACCCAAGCTCCTTGGGGTTCACCTGAAAAAGTCAATCGAACATCTATCTCCGTATTTTGAGGGAAATTCCGGGTCCGGTCTAAATTCATCGAAGAGCGGGATTTATCCAGGCGATATCCCCCTTGTTTACTTCGCTTCATCCGTCCTGTTACATTATGGGCATCACGCAATAGGAATTCACTCATATCTACGAGTACTGCCTCTCCCGATTGTGCGCCTACTTTGAAGCCTCCAATTACAGATTGCGCAAAGGCTTCTCTTACTGCCTTGGTTTCAGCAGGATTGTCAGTAGAGGCTCTGTAATCATAGTTAGGTTGTATGAGCAATACTTTGGGGCCAGAACGGATAAATTTTACTATTTTAGTACCTCCTAATTGTCCTCGATCCAAACCGATATCATTTGAACCCACACCTGCAGAAAGCGCATGGACATAGAGAAATTCCGTATCCCATTTATCTATCTTTAGCCAGATTTTATCTGAATTTTCGTCATAATAGAAGTCAAACCAACCGGCATATGCTTCCATGCCTTGGGTTTTTTCTTCGATACTGGGCGTTTTGGGGGCCTGAGCAAACCCCGCGCAGACACAAATCGTACACAAGAGCCAGGGTAGAAATTTTTTCATTTGGTGTTTATGTTAGGTATTTGGGCCAATTTTCCCGCAGTAGGATACAAAAAGCCTAATTTACAGGAATCCTCGGTTTTGAAAAAAAGTTTAACTTTAGTTTATGGACATACACGTACTCATACTAGGTGCTGCGCTTATTGTAATCGTTTCTTTTCTGTTCAACCAAATTTCTCGCAGAACGCATATTCCCTCAGTTTTAATGCTCATGTTGTTGGGATATGTCATGACATTTTTTGTAGAGCTACCTGAAGCTCAACTCATGCCAGCCCTTAAAGTTCTGGGTACGATTGGGGTCATTTTAATCGTGCTGGAAGCTGCTTTAGATATACATTTAGAGAAAGATAAACTTCCCATATTGGCGAAGGCTTCCCTGCTTGCACTCGTGCTACTTCTTGTAACGGCTGGAATTATTGCAGGAGCCATGGTCCTTATTTTGGGAATGAACCTGTTGACATCCCTGTTCTATGCAGTCCCTCTTGCAGTGATGAGTAGCGCCATAATCATACCCAGTGTCCACAACTTAACGGCGCATAAAAAGGAATTTCTCATTTTTGAATCTGCGCTTTCAGACATTTTAGGGATTATTATCTTCTACGCTTTATTAGACTTCCACCATGCAAGTCCTGAGGAAAGTGTCGGGGCGAGTTTGGCTTTTAAAACCTTATTGACCATTGGTATTTCCTTTGTTGTCAGCTATGCCCTCATTCTCATATTCCAGTATGGAAGAGGACATGCAACGCTGTTTGTACTCATCGCCTCACTAGTTGCCTTGTATGCATTGGGAAAACTCCAACATATGTCGTCCCTGATTATCATATTGGTATTCGGCCTGGTGCTAAATAACCGAAACATTTTTTTCCAAGGTAGGCTGAAAGCGTATATCAATGAGAACGACATTGCTGCGGTGTTGAAAGAATTTAAATCGATCACCTTGGAAACGGCTTTTGTGGTAAGGACCTTTTTCTTCGTCGCCTTTGGGATGTCTATCGTCCTCAGCCAACTGTTGAACTGGGTAGTTCCTGTGGTTACCTTGATTGTATTAATCGCCATCTATGCCTCTCGCTACATAGGTTTACGGACTATATTTCTCAAAGACATCGAACCTGAAATCTATGTTGCTCCTCGTGGCTTGATTACCATTCTCTTGTTTTACCAAATCCCTGAAGATATTGTAACAGAGGCCTTTCCTCCAGGTATTCTCCTACTCACCATTCTCATTACGAGCTTTGTCATGACCTATGGACTCATTAAGGAAAGTAAAAAGGTAGTTCCTGAGGTCTCTATGGGGGGGGAACCTCCCGTGGAAGGACCCTTTGAAATGCCTGCTTCCCAAGATCCGGTCATTACTCCGGGGAAAACGATTGGGCCCAGTGCACCAGTGGGGGGAGAGTAAAGTAAGAGGTGATTTAATTTATGGTAAAATAATTGTTAGTACGTAGTAACCTTTGATTGGAGATCGACATAAAACGATAAGTATCTTATATTTCAAGTACCTAGGGTTAAGGACCTTTAACCTTCCCAACTCCCCACAACCTGACTTCCCAACTCAGGATCGTTTTGCACCTGTAAATAGGTATCAATCTCCTGTTGGAGTTCCTCCACATGAGAAATGATCCCCACAATTCGGTTTTCCTTTTGCAGGCTTTGTAGAGTGAAAAAGATCAATCGGAGTGACTCTTTGTCCAATGCCCCAAATCCTTCATCCAAGAAGAAGAAGCGCTGTTCGGCTTGAACTTGTTGCTGTACTTGGTCTGAGAGGGCCAAGGCTAGGCAAAGGGCAGCTTGGAAGCTCTGCCCGCCGGAGAGCGTACGGGCGGAGCGCCGCTTTCCATCATTTAGCCAGTCGCGAATGTGAAACTGATTGTGCTCGTCAATTTCTAGGCTAAGGGCATTCCGGGTAAGACGCATGAAGCGCTCATTGGCTGCGGAACAAAGGTTTTCCAGGTAGGCGGAAGACACATAGCGCACGAAAGCATCGCCCCGGAATAGGTTCTGCATGAGTTTCAGGTTTTCCTCACGGGTGGTCAAAGCCTCCATTTCTTTCTCCAATCCTTGCTTTTTTTGCAAGTCCTCGATTTGTTGTTTGAGGAGGTGTTTTTTAATACCCAAGGCTTGGGAGAACTGGGTATAGGCTGTTTCTAGCACTTCTAATTCGCTTTGGAAGGCATGGTGCTCAGCAGGGCTATACGAATGATTCCCGATATGTTGCCGAAGCTCTCGGGTCTGGGTTTCTACCTGTACGAGTTCCTTGTGGTAATCCTGGATCGCTTCGCGTTCAGCATCAATATTCATGTTAAGTGCCAAGATCTGGCGAACCTGATCGATCGTCTCAAAGTCGGATTCAGCAAGAACTTCATGGATTTCTTGGGTTAATTTAGCCGCTTTCTGGGTGAGGTCCTTATAGGCAGCTTGCTGTGATTCCCATTTTCCCTCCAACAGTTTGAGCTGGTTTTGTTGTTGTTCGACTTTTTCTGTCAAGCTCTTCTGCAATTCTCCGATTTCCTGGTATTCCTTGTCGGCTTTAACGGCTTGCTCTTGTAGGAAGGTATCTGAAAGCTGGCGCTGATCTGTATAGATGAGCTGTTTTAGGCTTTCCTTTCGCGAAGTGAACTCTCCTTGTTTTTCGCTGAATTGTTGTTGGATCTCATTTAAACTCTTCTGCCAGGTCTCGAGCTTTTCCTCTTCCTGAGCGATACGCGCCTTAAGCGCTTGAAGGTGTATTTCTTTCTCGTTTATTTCAGTATCAATGGTCTGGAAGAGGCTGGCTATTTCATCGATTTCTCCTTCTTCCCAGTCTTCCTTTAATATAGGGCGAGTAGATTCATGTTTTTCGAGTCCTTGCGTTACGACAGCCATTCGCTTTTGAACCTCCTTACTGCGTTGCTTGATCCCAATGGCTTGCTCTGCAAGTTCCATGAGCAAGGGAGCACCAGACTCTAACTTGCGCATGTCGCCTAGGAGTTTTTTTCGAAATTTTTCAAGATGTTGCAATTCCTTGTCTAAGCTGGATGCATTTAGGGGGAGCGGATGGTGTGTAGATCCGCATAAGGGGCAAGGTTCCCCCTCTTTTAAGGTATCCGACAAAGTCTCAAGTTTATGCCGCAAAAGAAGTTCTTCCCGCTTCTGTTCAACCTCTTGTATTCGTTGAGCAAGGCGAGACATTTCCTGCTGGAAGAGGGCAGCTATTTGAGAAGAGGGCAGCTCATACTGCCTGGGATCTAGAAAGGTATTATCCAAGAGATCGCGCTTCTTCTTTACAGAATTGTCGATTTCCTCCTCTAATTGTTGCTTTTCAGATTCAATTTGCTGCGCTTGCTCCAGTAGGTGCTTTTTCTGCTGCCCCCATTCCTGGACAGCAAGAATTTCTTGGGTTGCCGGCTGGCGTTCCTTCAACTGGGTAATCTCTCCTTCGGTTGTCTGGATCTGGGATTTGAGGGCTTCGATCTCCCGTTTGAGTTCATCAACTTTCGTTTTTCCTTTTTTCCTTCTTGAATCCAGGTGGCTGTATAGCTCTTCTTCTTTTTTAAGTTGAATAATTTTTCGCCATTCTTCTGCCTTTTCTGCGAGTAGGTGTCGTTCGGCAAAGGCTGTTTGAACTTCCTGATAGGTATTTCGAGCCTTAGTAAGCCCTTGTTTTAAGCTTTCTATTGTTTCCTGCTCAGTTGTCAGGGTTTGAGCGAGTTGTTGAATTTGGCTTCCTACTTCCGTTTGCTTGTTGAGCGGTTCGCGAAACTGACTTAGGCAACTTACATATTGTTGGTATAGCTTATCCCGCTCCTCGTATGAGGACTTCTGGGCGGTGAGTTGTGCAAGTTGTTGCTCCAGGACCTTGAGTTGTGCATGCTGCACTTGTAGTTGCTCGTATTCCTTATTGAGTGTGCGCCGCTGCTCTAGGGTTTGTTGTTTTACTTGAAGTTCAGATGTTTGAGCCTCAATTTCTTCCTGTAATTGAGCAATGTGCTCCTCACTGACTTCTATGTATTGTTGCAGCAGGGCATTTTTTTCTGCTATTGACTTTTCATTTCCTCGAATGAGCTGCTTTACCTGTGGGGACAGTCGGTATTTATGTAGACCAAAAATTTGATTAAGCATCTCCGAGCGAGCCGTATCTTTCATATCCAGAAATTCCCGGAATTTCCCTTGGGGGATGATAATGGTTCGCTTGAAATGATTATACCCCAGACCGATCAGCGACTCTGCCGTATCCAAGTCTACAGGTTCCCAGGTTTGGGCCTGCTTGTGGTAGGCTTGCCGCTGGTATTGTATTTTATCAAAATTTTTGGCGTTGCGTTTGCCTGAGACTACAAAGCGGTAGCGATTCTCCTCTTTTCCCGAAAGGGAAAACTCCAGGTCCACTGTCAACCTCCCCGATCGAAGGTTCATCAGGTTATAGTTCTTTGTGTTGCGGGTAAGTCGCTCACATTCACCATATAAGGCCAGTGTGATAGCCTCTAAAATAGATGATTTTCCACTCCCCGTAGCACCGAAAATACCGAACAGCTGTGCCTGGGTCAGCCGTTCAAAGTCTATTACTTGCTTTTTTTGGTAGGAATACAAGCCCTCAAGGGTAAGCCGAATGGGTACCATAGACAACTAGCTTGGGGCTTCAAGGTAGGAAGGCTATGGGAGAAATGAAAACTTTAAGGAGGTATGAGGGAATATGGGTATGGGGTAATGAGGGAATGTGGTATAGATAGATTGGGACATGGGGATAGATTGGGGTTGAAACCGTCTATAGTAAGTCCTTGATAAAGATCGAATGCTCAAATGAAAAAGGGAGGCCATTCGGCCTCCCAGTCTACGTGTGGTGGATGTTTGGATGTTAACTGGTTGTGTTTTCCTTTTTTCTTAAGGAGAATGATATTTTTCTATGTGGGTTTTGACCGTTAGCCTAGGAATCCCCAGGTTATTTAGTATTTGGAGTTTAACCCAGAACCCTCAACTCAGAACCTTTTTCCTAATCTTTTAGCCCAAAAATCTCTTTTACTTCTTCGTAGTTATGATAATTAATAGCCGTTTTGGTAACAGGTACTCCTGGAGCTACTATGATTCGAACCGTTCCTTCATATGGGGTTCCATCCCTATCCGTAGAGGAACTAAGCAAGGTCACAAAACCCGTTTCGTATACAAAATCGAATACTTCTGTAAAGTCAGGATTATGAGAAACAAAGGTCAAGGGTAGAAACGTCCACGGATCTTCGTCTAAGGCTCTGTAATAAGCCAGTACTAGACCACTTTCTTCTATGTTTTGTGTAATTTCTGGTACTGATAGATCTAAAGCGCGGAAAAATCCGTCTTCTCCAGGTTGACCAATATCCTGCCAGTCGCTTGCGATTACTTCGTATTGGATACTAGAAGCCTGGACACCGTCTAATCCATCGAATCCGTCAAAGCCTGGAGGACCCTGGGGACCTATTGGGCCTTCGCAAGCGGCAAATGCAAGGGCGAGGAGAGTAATCAAAGTAAATATTCTGGGGAATTTCATAGAGTCACGTGTTATATAATGAGACAAAAGCGAAAGTGCATCAATCAGGATTGTTTTCCGTGTTTGTTGCATACTTCCTTTACGGTAGAAACGGGGGAGAGATTAGGGCAAATGTAGAAGGGTGTAGAATCACAGAACCATTGCCTCCATCTCTTTAGCATTCGTGCAGGTTCTGTATATTTGATGCTGGCTTACACACGTATTGGAAAAACCCTCTGAATGAAACTACTTACTCCTGGGAACTGGAAAGACTACGAACTCATCGATACTGGAGAAGGAGAAAAATTGGAAAGATTTGGTTCCTACATATTGCGGAGGCCAGAACCTCAGGCGGTCTGGCGGAAAGATCTTCCAGATAAGATTTGGCATAAAAAAGCACACGCCACCTTTCAGCAGACCAGTAGCCATGGCGGCGAGTGGATTAGGCACCGTGAGGTAAAAGACCAGTGGTATATACAATATAAGCATGTAGGAATGGACCTACGTTTTCGCTTAGGGATGACCGCGTTCAAACACGTAGGGGTATTTCCCGAGCAGGCAGTGAATTGGGAGTACATTTATCACAGCGTAAAAAAACAGAAAAAGGCTAAGGTCCTTAACCTCTTTGCCTACACGGGAGGGGCTTCTCTTGCTGCTCGTGCAGCAGGAGCTGATGTTACGCATTGCGACTCCATCAAATCCGTTGTTTCCTGGGCCAATGCCAACATGCAAGCGAGCAAGCTCGAACATATACGTTGGTTGGTTGAAGATGCCATGAAGTTTGTCAAGCGCGAAGCCCGTCGTGGCAATACTTATTCGGGAATTATTCTCGATCCTCCTGCTTATGGGCATGGTCCCAAGGGAGAAAAATGGAAGTTGGAAGATATGATAAATGAATTGACCGAAGGGGTAGCACAAATTCTCGATAAGGAGCAGGCTTTCCTCGTATTTAATAGTTATTCCCTAGGGTTTTCTCCCTTAGTCCTTCAGAATTTGATTCGTACGCATTTTTCTAAACATCAAGTGGAAAAATTAGAATGTGGGGAGTTATTTTTACCCGAACAATCTGGAAGGAAACTCCCAATGGGTATTTTTGCGCGGTTTAGTGGATAGGTCCTTCAGACAAAACTATGCATGAAGAGGTAAGTACCTCAGCATAGTGTAACGGGTAATTTTCCTTTGAGGGAAGGGAAAAGACTACAGGCTAAATGAACATTTTTCAATACCTTAATCATTTTGATTAAGCACTTCAAAAAGTAGATAGTAAGTTTGCAAAACCTATTGCACATAGAACAGGGGAATGTCTCACAAGTATGCAAACTGGCTCTCCAGATCCCTGAATTCTCCGATCCTGTGTATGCAGAAAAGCTAACCAAGCGCCTAAAGGGAGTACCCTCACTAATTCTCATTGCCTATTGGAACGCTCAACCTGCAGGGTTCAAAATCGGTTATGAACGCGAGCCAGATGGTTCCTTTTACAGTTGGATTGGTGCGGTGCTGCGAGACTATCGCAAGCAGGGGATTGCCTGTGCGCTAGCGGAACGACAAGAGGCCTGGGCAAAAGACCAGGGCTACACCCATATCCGCTTTAAAACCCGCAATTGTTTCAAAGCTATGCAGTCCTTTGCCCTAAGTCGCGGCTTTGATATTATTGGGTATGAGCCTCGGGAAGAACGGCCTCAGGATCGGATCTGGATGGAGAAAAAATTGTAAAATGGAAACAAAAGGTAGGGATTGAGCAAGAAATAAAGCGCTAATTTGTCCGTATTAACGCATTTGTCCAAAAATTAAGCCCTAACAAAAGGCTTTTGTTTAACTCACCACAAGAAATTCATGGAATTGTGTAAATTCCTCTCTCAAACAACAAACCCTTGATATTACTACTCGTCTTATTCGTCTCAGTAGGCCTATTAATTTTAGCCTCCACTCGATACAATCTCCATCCCTTTTTAGCCCTTTTGGGAGTTACGCTATTATTTGGTTTAGCAGCGGGTGTTCCTTTCCAGGATTTACTCAATGCGATTGGAGAGGGCTTTGGGGGGACCATTGGGAAGGTAGGTATCATTATCCTGCTGGGTGTGATGATAGGCACTATTCTTGAAAAAACGGGTGGAATATATGCCCTAGCCTCTTTCATTTTGAAAATTATTGGGGATAAGCTTGTCAATCCTGCTATGGGAATTATGGGGTATATCGTTTCCATTCCTGTATTTGGTGACAGTGGCTTTATTATCTTATTACCCCTTGCGCGTGCTCTGGCTAAAAAGGTGAAAAAATCATTCATAGGACCCGTAGTTGCACTTGCTCTCGGACTTACTTGTACCCATTCCCTAGTTCCTCCTACCCCTGGCCCGATAGCAGCTGCAGGGATTTTGGAAGCAGATTTAGGGAGCGTAATTCTCTATGGAATTTTGGTGAGTTCCATCACCTTGGTAGTCTGTATTCTCTATGCGAGCTATATAGCCCCTAAAATGAAGTTGGTCATGCTCAACCCCGATTTAGCGGATGCAGATGCACCTATTCCCCTGAAGACGCCTCCCGCATGGAAGGCTTTCCTTCCGATTATTATTCCCCTTATTCTCATTGTGTTAAAGTCCGTAGCCGAATATCCTACCCATCCTTTTGGCGTGGGTAAGACACAAGAATGGTTGTTATTCATAGGAAATCCTGTTATCGCATTGATTATAGGCTTTTTTATCTCCTTGCTACTTCCTAAGAAACTAGACAAGCAGATGCTTTCCAGTACAGGTTGGATGGGGCCTGCCCTACGAGATGCAGCCGTCATTATCATCATTACAGGTGCTGGAGGGGCTTTTGGGAAGGTCATTCAACAATCCCCCCTAGCAGATACCCTGGCAGAAATGATGTCGGGAACTCAGGCCGGCATTCTACTGCCCTTCCTACTGGCAGCTGGGCTCAAAACAGCACAAGGATCTTCAACCGTTGCTTTGATTACCACGGCTTCTATCTTAGCTCCTCTTTTGGGAACATTGGGCTTAGATGGCGATATGGAACGCGTCATGACGGTGCTTTCCATTGGAGCAGGGGCAACCTTTATCTCTCATGCCAACGATAGTTTCTTTTGGATCTTTACCCAGATGACAGGAATGGATGTTGGCTCAGGATATCGAATTCATAGTTTGGGAACTTTCATACTAGGTACTACTGCAGGAATTTGTATCTTTCTGCTCAATGCGATTCTTTAATTTGAAGAGGTGAGAGATGGGAGGGCAAAGGAGAGAATAACTTGATTTCTAATCAAAGGTCGCTGTGGTCTACAGACTATTCTACTGTGGACCATGGACTATTCTACTGCGGACCAACAAACAACTAACAAACCCAATTTACTATGCCCTACAGAAAAGCAACAAATTGTATACACGGAAGGCATTTCGAAGCTAAAGAAGGAACTAATACGCCCATTTATCCTTCCTCAGTATTCCGATATCGGGAAGTAGATCAGAATATCTATCCACGCTACTACAATACTCCCAATCAAGAAGTCATCATCGAGAAACTTTGTAAGCTCGAAGGAGGGCATCGGGGGATCCTATTCAGCTCGGGGATGGCAGCCATTTCTACCTGTCTATTTTCCTTGCTTGAGCCAGGAACCCATATGGTCCTTTCAGGAAGCGTATATGGGGGTACCTTCTACCTGGTTGAAAAGGAAATGGCCAAACGAGGGATTAGCTATACCTTTCTCCCCGATACGGAAGTCTCTTCTTTTGAAGCGGCTATTCAGGATAATACCCGAGTTATTTACCTGGAGACGCCTTCCAATCCCTTACTACAATTAACTGATATTGCCCGTGTAGCTGACCTTGCCAAGCAGAGAGGATGTATAACGGTAATAGACAACACTTTTGCCTCGCCCATTAACCAAAATCCCTTGGATTTGGGGATTGATGTAGTACTTCATAGTGGAACCAAGTATTTGGGAGGACACAGCGACCTCTGCTTTGGGGTTGTAATCACCTCAGAAGAACTGTATGAGCAGATGTATCCTCAGGCAATTAACTATGGGGGAAGCCTCAATGCCTTAGATTGCTACTTGATTGAGCGCAGCTTAAAAACTCTAGAAGTACGCGTAAGGCAGCAAAACGCAAATGCCCAGCAGATTGCCGAATTCCTAGAAACCCGAAGGGAAGTTCGTGCGGTCCATTATCCGGGCTTGGGAAGCCACCCTCAGCACGAATTGGCTAAGGCTCAAATGCAGGGATTTGGAGGAATGGTGGCTTTTGAGTTGGCCGTCGATAACTTAGCAGAAACGGGTCAATTCTTGGATCATTTGGAACTTATTCAACCAGCCCTTAGTTTAGGAGGCGTAGAAACTATCATTTGTTCTCCCTCAGAAACTTCGCACATCAAAATGCCTAAGGCACAACGGGAGGCTATTGGAATTCGTGAGGGTTTGTTGCGCTTATCCGTGGGTATCGAAGCTGTGGAAGATATCCTCTATGACCTGAACCAGGCTTTTGAAAAGTCTCATCAGGTATTTCGACAATCACAAGCAGTATGAGGCTGTATCACTCTAAGGAAGGAATCGTATTAGAACAGGAGGGGCGATATAAGATCGCCCAATCCCTAAATTGGGATAGCTTTGTTAATCAGGATAATCTGCACGAGCAGGCACAACATCTCTGGAAAGCCCTTCCCCCCGCTACACAGGTATTGGTATACCGAGACATCACCTTGTTACCTCCTATAGGGAAGCAAGAAGTATGGGCAGCAGGAGTAACCTATTTTAAGTCCCGAACGGCCCGTATGGAGGAATCTGAGGAAGAAATCGGTGGCCCTTATGATAGGGTATATAATGCCGAACGGCCCGAACTATTTTTCAAATCTCAACCCCATCGCGTGGTAGGACATGAAAAGCCTGTTCGTATCCGCAAGGACTCCACCTGGAATGTACCAGAGCCCGAACTCACCCTCATGATCAATTCTAATGGGAACATAGTGGGCTATACCCTAGGCAATGATATGAGTTCCCGAAGTATAGAGGGAGAGAATCCCCTGTACCTACCTCAGGCTAAGATGTATGAGGGGGCTACCGCGTTGGGACCTTGTCTCTGGGTTACCCCCTCCTTAAATATGGAGGAATGTGCCCTTCAACTGAGTATTGTCCGCGATGATCACCTCGCTTTTGCTGGGAATACCTCATTGGGCCAAATGAAGCGCACGCCAGAAGAACTGGTAAGCTTCCTCTACCGAGAAATGGATTTTCCCGATGGATGCATGCTTATGACAGGAACTGGGATTGTACCAGAGAATGATTTTACGCTACAATCTGGTGATATTATTCACATTTTTATGGAGCAGATTGGAAGGTTGACCAATGTAGTGGCGTGAGTTTTTTGCTCCAATTTACTCACCCACATGTCTTTTGTAAAAGTTCCATGCCTCTCTAGCAACATTTCTTCCCAGTTCTAACCCCGCAATATTATCCGCTTGAATGTGATAACCACCTAAAACCCTAGAAATTCCAGCCATTTCAGCTGCCTGCGTGAAGGTGGGGAACGCTAAAACAACGGGTTTCCCCAGATTATCAGGTTCAGTTAAAGAGCCAGGGATCCATTCGACCTCTACTCCAAATGTATCGCTGCCTGTCCACAACTTCAACGCTTCGGCACAAGCTCCACTTACACAGCTATGTCCAGATACATAACTGGGGAAGGGAGGGCACAAAAAGGTTTCAGGGGAATAGGGCCTCCACTGATCTCCTTCAAGCTCTATCATACCTACTCCTTTTCCTCCCCATGCTTTAATGACTTGATCTTCGTAGTACTGATGAACAAGTGCATAAGGCCTGGCAAAATCATAATACATTTTGGAATCCCAGGAAGCAATGAAAGCATCCATAGCTACCACCTGGTTGTAAAAGTACATTTTTACATCTTGATCGAGGGTGTGGTTGTCGCGCAAGGATACATCCTGTGCAAACTTTAACCAGTGTCCGGCTTGCTGTACAGATTGTGGGCCATCCCGCATAAACTCAACCAAGGCTTTTTGGGGATCTGTCAACTTCGCTTGCAAGTCAATTACCTCTTTCACTTCTTCTTCTAATTGCTTAGAACCGACCATAGGAGGAGGGCCTGGACGGAATTGGTCGCCAGAAATAAGAGAGACGGGTTGTACTTTGTCCCAAAAGGGAGTTAGGCATCCGGGAGCGTACTTACCCCCTTTTCCATCAGAAAAATACTTGGGTTGCCATCTATTGGGATCTGTATTTTCGTCAGCAGAGTTTACAGGTTCATAGCCTGTATAGTTGAAATAAGGCATGCCTTCCGATCCTGTCTCTTCTCCATATTGGTTGGCACCATCTCCTTTTCGAGACGCTATCACAGCTTGAGCCGCGAGTATTCCTATGCCTTCAGGTGTAGTGGGGTCGGTAGATTTTACACTAGGGTCCATACCCAAGTCTTGGATAAATTTGGAAAACAAGGCTGAGTCAGCAGCGTAATATTCTTTCATCGCCCAGTATGCTGCATAGCTGATGGTAATTTCCTTATTCCTAATGGAATGATCTTCTGTAGGTCTCCTCGAAACAGTTGTTAAATATACAGGTTGGGCTTTGGGGTCATACCTAGACCAAGCATCGAAAATAGCGATAAATATCAGCCCTAGGTAGCGAGAGGTTATCGTAGGCCTGGGTTTAAATCGCTCTGTGTCATTCGCAGTAGCTTGTAACGCTATTTTTGCCCATTTATACACATAGTTATCTTTACCAGTGGCTTCAGCTGAATTTGAATTATTCTCAGAAGAGTGCTGCGCACAAAGGGTATGAGTAATTCCGAGAATAATTAGTAGTCCTAAAAAGGGTAGTAATCTCCTCATCGTTTTCATTTTTGTTTGGATTTACATAGAATTTACAAAGTTTTATCTATAGTATCCCCCTCAACTTTTCCCCACTGATATTAGCTCCACAGACAACGATAACCACCGTAGCCCCCTGAAATTTTTCAGGATTTTTCCGTAAAGCTGCAATGGGAACCGCTGCTGCCCCTTCAACAATCTTATGATGGGTGTAAACCATGAAGCGTAGTGCATCTATAATTTCCGATTCTGATATGAGTAAACACGTATCTACCACTTCCTGACAAATGGGAAAGGTAATTGCTCCTTGTTCAATTCCACCAGCCGATCCATCTGAAAGGGTTTCTATGTACTTAGGTAGGTCTATGATTTTCCCTTCCTTCAAACTCAGGGTCATCTCGGGTGCATTTTCGGGTTGGCAACCAACTACTTTTACACTTGGGCGTTCTGCTTTGAGGAACGATCCAATCCCAGATATGAGTCCTCCTCCTCCCATGGTCACCAACACATACGCAAATTTGTCCAATTGCTCACACAGTTCTATTCCAATAGTTCCCTGTCCCCCTGCCACTTGTGCATCGTTATAAGGAGATACCCAAACCGCTTGTTGTTTCTGAGCTTGGGCCTTGGCATATACTTCTGTAGCGAGAGGATCGGTACCATAGAATTCCAAATTTACCGCATAGTTGCGCAAAGCCTCGACCTTTGCGTTTGCAGCCGTTTGGGGTAGAAAAATCGTCCCTTTTGTACCGGTGAGTTCTAGGGCGCGAGCCATTCCCAAGGCATGATTCCCTGTAGAAGCCGTGATCACCCCTTTACTTTTTTCTTTCTCGGAGAGGGATAATACCTTATTGAGACTCCCCCGTGCTTTGAAAGAACCCGTATGCTGCTCGCTTTCCAGTTTGAGATAGACTTTGCCTCCGATTTCTTTACCCAACTCCCGCGACTCCATTAAAGGAGTGGTAAGCGTATGGGGTCGGATTCTTTTTTCTGCCAGGTGGATTTCCCTCAATAGATTCATGATGTATAGGTAAATGGGCCATAGCTAAATAGTCCACAGTCCATGGTAACATTTGAGAATGTAGTCGGTAGTAAAGTGGTCGGTAGTCCGTGGTAACCTTTGATAGGGTAGTCCGTGGTAAGGTAGTCGGTAGTCCATGGTAACCTTTGATCAGAGATCAAAGTACACTTTTCAAACCTCAAACTTTTGCCCCTTTTTAAGGGGTTGGGGTTCCTTCCCTCAAACCCTCACTGCTCCCCTAAATACGTCTCCAGAAGACCCTTAGGAAGGGTGGTATATACCTGCTTTTGGGTTTTGTCTACTTTCAGCAAAACCGCATCAACAATAGGGATTAGGACTTCCTTATGTTTGTAATGCATGACGATTAAGTCTTGATGACCCGCTTCTACAACATCATCTACCTTCCCTAATTCCCCATAGTGT
>JBCCTX010000114.1:0-21435 GCA_039197765.1 Bacteroidota bacterium | reverse complement strand
TTGGCCAAGGCTCAAAAGGCTCACTCAGGTGCACAGGGTTTTTCTGATTACCGAAAGCTACTAGATCAGGTAGGCAAAGAATGTGACGCTGTCATCGTCTCAACTCCAGACCATACCCATGCCCCAGCCTCTCTGGCTGCTATGGAGTTGGGAAAAGCTGTTTATTGTCAAAAACCCCTTACCCACCACGTATCTGAGGCAAGGGCCATGGCAAAGTTAGCTAGGGACAAGAAGCTGGTAAGCCAAATGGGCATTCAAATCCACTCCTGGCAAGCGTACAGAGGTACGGTAGAATTGATCCAATCTGGAATCATTGGAAAGGTCCATACTGTTCATGCCTGGTCCAATAAAAACTGGGGATATAATGGCCCAGCACCTGTAGGGAGTGATCCTATCCCCAAACATCTAGACTGGAATCTCTGGTTAGGGACTTCTCCCGAGCGGTCCTATAAAGCCAAAGTCTATCATCCTGGGCAGTGGAGGAAACTTTTGGACTATGGTTGTGGAACCCTAGGCGATATGGGCGTTCACATTTTCGATACGCCCTATACTGCGCTTCAACTCGACGTTCCTAAAACGGTGATGTGTAAGTGCCGGAAGCCCACAGGGTTTGGCCACCCCGAAAAGAATAGGGTTACCTATGAGTTTCCAGGAACGCCCTACACCACTGACCAACTCGTTTGGGTATGGTATGATGGCAAGAAAGCGCCCAAAAAACACAAAGACCTCAAACTTCCCAAAGGAGAAAAACTTCCCGGTCAAGGAGCTATGTTTGTAGGAGAAACAGGTCGACTCCTCCTTCCCCACATCGATATGCCCAAGCTCATTGTGGAAAAGGAATTTGTTCCTATTGACTTTCCAGACCTAGAAGAACAGGACCACTACCACCAATTTATAGATGCTTGTCTGGAAAAGACTACTGCGAGTGCACCTTTTTCCTATGCAGCAAAATTATCTGAAGCAATCCTTTTGGGCGTTGTAGCCAACCGCTTTCCCCAGGAAACGTTGCATTGGAATCCCGCTAAATCTACTTTCGAAGAAGAGAAAGCTAACGCTTTTTTGCAGACCAATTATCGAAATTTTTGATATTTTCCCGTAAATTTTTAGTTTTTTGTACTTCCAGATTTCAAATGAATTTTTCCATCTATTCACTTAAGCAGGGTACGTGAGAAAAATCTTTTGTATAATTCCCTTCATCTTCCTCTGCTCTTTTCTGAGGGGGAATCCAGATACGACAAATTTTACCCAATTGATTGAAAGGGAGAAAAATCCCTTAAAGCGAGTTGATTTATTAAATGATTTGGCCTATAAAACGATCCGAGATAACCCGGGCCAAAGTATCCTACTCGCTCATAAAGCGTTGGAGCTAGCCCAAAAGAATACATATGAGAAAGGGATTGGATTGGCCTACAGCAATCTTTCGATCAGCCATATAATCCAGGGAAGAAGAGATTCCGCCATTTTACTCCAATCCAAATCTCACCAAATCGGCTTGGCAAACGATGATCAAGAGGTATTGGCTGAGTCCTATCACGCAGATGGAATTATCCATCAGCTACAAGGCCATTATTCTGAAGCGCTCATCAGTTATTACAATGCCCTCTCCATTAACCGCAAGCTCAACAGGTCTATTAAAGCCTTGGACCAACTCAACAATATCTCTATCGTTCATAGAGAATTTAGAGACTACGAGTCGGCCCTCGCTTACATTGAAGAGCACAATGCGTTATGTGCTCAAATTGGGGATACCTCGACATTGAGCAAGGGCAAGGTGAATAAGGGATATATATACTTAGATATGGAGAAATATCAGGTAGCCAAGGATTTTATCCTTCCAGAATTGGAATCGTTCCAGCAGTCTAAGAATGCCTATAGGATTGTGGTTGTATACAATATCCTAGGGCAAATATATACGGGCTTGCATGTGTTGGACAGTGCAAGAATCTATGCAAGCAAGGCCATTGAACTGGCCCAAAGCTTAAGTTACAATTTTGGAATTGTCCACGGGATGTCTACCCAATGTCGTATTCTATACGAAGAAGGCAAGTTTGCCGAGGCAATTGAGATCGCAGAAAAAGCGCTTGAAATAAATGGGCCCGATCAAAAAAACCGCCACACAGAGCAAGTGACAGAGATTGCTGCAAAAAGTTATAAGAACGTAGGGAATGCAGAAAAAGCCCTGTTTTTCCAGGAGCAGCTGATAGAAATAAAAACCCGAATTTACAACCTGGAAAAAGTTCGCTTTGTCAATCGGATGGAGCTAGAAAAGAAACTACAAGATCAAGCACTCCTCCAAATAGAACGGGAGAATGATTCAGAAATTAGAAGGAAAAATATCCTATTGATTTTTCTTCTTTCGATCTTCTTCCTCGTCATACTTTTCTCATTTTTGCTTTTCAGGAACCTCCGAAGGATTTCTTCGCTGAACAGTAGGCTTAAGGAGCGAAATGCTGAAATCAACAAGCATAATGAGGAGCTGAAAGAGCTGACCTATATTACAACCCACGACCTCAAAGAACCAGCCAACACGATCTTTAGCTTTACAAATTTGCTGCAGAATAAATTTGAAAAAGAACTTCCTTCGGGAAGTGTTCCCCTCTTTGAGATGATCTCTAAGACCAGCGAAGGCATGTTGAACTCAATCGGGAAACTCCATGGATACTTTCTATTGGGAAACCGGTCTGAACTAGAATGGGTTGATGTAAATCAGATCATTGATGCAGTAGAAGTGCAGTTAGCAGATAAGTTTTCAGATCCCAGCATACATATGATTCGAGGGCGTATGCCTCGCTTGAGAGCCTATTCCCATGAACTAGAAAAACTTTTCTTGAATTTAATCTCCAATGCGATTAAGTATCGGAAGCCCAATGAAATTTGCCACATAGAAATCCGATACAGAGAACTAGAATCCCACTATCAATTTTCCGTTAGCGATAATGGAATCGGAATGGATTCAGAGGATATCGGTAAGATTTTTGGGTTGTTTCAGCGCCTGCACACCCAGGGGGAAATTGAGGGAGATGGAATTGGGCTCTCAGAAGTAAAGAAGATCGTAAAAATTCATAAGGGGGAGATTCATGCCACCTCAGAGGTTGGAAAAGGAAGTATATTTACCTTTACCATAAAGAAAGAACTAAACCAGCCAGCGCTTCATGAATATAATGGCAATTGATGATGACCCCGCAGCCCACCTGTACAACAGGTTTATTCTGGAGGATGCCGGACTTCCTCCTACCTGTATTAAGGAATTTGTCAATCCGGCCCAAGCCTTAGCGTACTTAAAAGATTGTGTATCGGAAGGTAATCAAGGGAGCTGCTGGCCAGATGTAATTCTTTTGGATATCAATATGCCCAAAATTAACGGTTGGGAGTTTATGGATCAATTTCTACAACTTCCTTCACCTTTTAAACCACCTAAAATTTTTATGGTTTCTAACTCTGTAAATCCTCGTGATAAGATAAGGGTGGAAGCGTCCACACATATCATAGCGCTCAAAGAAAAGTTTCTTACCCCAGAGTTTTTTATAGACTTAGCCAAGGATTTGAACCCATAATTGGCCCTTACGTTTATAAGTCCTACCAGACCTTTTTCCTAGTTCATATTCCGATACTCCTTTGGTGAAATACCCACTTTCTTTTTGAAAAGACGACTGAAATATTGGGGATATTCAAACCCTAGCTGGAAGGCAATTTCAGAGATCGATAATCTATTTTCCCGCAACAAGCTTTTCGCACGTGCTAGAATTTGTATGTGAATATGTTCTTGCGTACGCTTCCCAGTCAATACACGCAATTTATCACTCAGGTATTTAGGGGAGGTATTCATCTCCATGGCTAATTGCTCTACAGAAGGAATTCCATGCTCACGCAAAGACTTCGTTGAGAGGTACGTTTGTAGCAAGCGTTCAAAATCTTTCTGAAAATGAGATTCTACTTGATTCCGGGTTATAAATTGGCGGCTATGGTAGCGATTGCAATAGGTTAAGAGTAAGTCGAGGTTGGAAAGGATAATATGGTGGCTATGTGCGTCTACAGGAAGCGTATATTCTGCCTGGATATTTTGAAATAGTTGCTCAATGGAAATTTCTTCCTTTTGCGAAAGGTGTAGAGCCTCTTTCGTTGTGTAGTCAAAAAAGCCATATTGCTGGATCCGATAAGACAAGGGATGGCCTGCGAGAAAGTCCCTATGAAAAAAGAGAAACCTAGCGGAAACATTAGCCAGGGAATTTATGCCTTCAATAAGCAGCCCTGGAGCCAGGCAAATAAGAATTCCTTTCTGGAAATCATAGGATTTCCGACCACAATGAATTTCACCTTGCAAATTTCCCAGTAATACGACGGCAAAAAACTCCAAAATGAATGCGGTAGCATCAGTAATAGGGAGCTGTCCTATCCGCTCAGTTTTCACTACTGAATACAGAGGGTGATCGGGTGGACGAAGTCCAAACACTCTATGCAAACCTTCTATGGAAGCAATTGCTATGGGTGTAGAAGAACCTTCCATAAGCTTAGGGAATTAACAATAAATTATGAACCCCACGAGTAACCCATACACGTGTCTGAGTTTTAACGAGTTGCTCCTCGCGAATTTCCCAGAAATCTATCCAACCCTGGCGCGGGTGATCAATATCTTGCTCCTGATAGACAGCGACCGCAATTGAGTTACTTTCTAAGTCAAAAACTGCGTCTTCTGGTAAAGCGCCTTCAAAGCCATATTGTTTGCCGACCCTTTCAAGTTGTCCATTTTGGGAATCAATCTTTACCAAAGAGAGGGAGGATTTGGTTCTCCCAGGAATAAACCAAAATTGCCTTGGCCCAAAAGTACGCCGCATGTTTACCGCAATCGCATAGGTTCCATCTGGGCTGATATCAAAGCCCTCTGGACTAAGGCCTACCTTCACTGAAGATACCAGAGAATGCACTCCTGCTTCTTCGAATTTGACAGAGAGTAATTTCCCTTTTCCATTGAAAATATAGCCTAAAGCCCCATTTCCCCAAGCTACATCCGAGATAAGAAAGTACTCCCCCGAGGGATGCCAATTCCCTACCGAGAGTTTCTTACCCACTGTCAGGGTATTCCCAAGTCTCGCAATTTGGATATCACTTTCTGACACTATGACCTTATAGAAGGCTACACCCGTACCATTGAGATTTACGCCAAGTATATTTTTATTCGGATGGAATTCCACCGTGCGAACCCCCCTATCCTGGCTACCTGTTGGATCGATCTTACTTTCTGTAAAATAGAACAGCTTATCTATCAAGCCCTCCCTAAGTGTAGCAATCATCAGTTCCTTTCCTTGTTCAGTTGTTCCAGCAGCCAACAAGGTTCCAGCATGATTCATACTAACGCTTTGCAAGTTCTTTCCAACGAAGGTATCTTGAACGACAATAGGTTTACGCGCATCCTGGTAGTCAACTACTGTAATTCTTTGGCCATCTGGAAAGTCAGAGAATACGTCCTGCATTTTGTTAGGTTCAGCAGCATAAATCCCTCTAGTTTCTGCTACATACGCATATTTTTTAGGCTGATACCACTCCACAATAGCTGGCCAGCTAATAACAGAGTTGGACGCATGAACACGGCTATCAATTACAGGTGTACCATTTTCTATATGGAGATAGCTCAAGGTATCTTCTATGCCCTCAACTTTATTTAAAACACCATTGGCATAGGCCGTGGCAATCATATCTGCGTCAGAAGCAGCAAGGATACTGCCCGAAAAAGTAGAGGAAATTGGTTGAGGTTCCACCAAGCTTTGAGCAGATAGTGCGTGCCAAATTCCTGTAAGTAGAACCATTACTCCTACTATAAGTGTACCTATTTTTCCTAGTTTTCTCATAAAATATTCGTTTTCCGTATACTTGAATCAAAAGTAGTTGGCTAAGACAGGAGAATACGTATACAGAATACCAGATTCTTTATACTTTTTGTAGAAATCTGATATAAAACACACCTATCCCTTTATGTATATTCCTTCATGGCAGTTACCTGACGATGGTCTCCAAATCCAAACCCTTGATGCCCATACCGGGGGAGAACCTCTACGCATTATTACAGGTGGGCTACCCAAAATTCCCGGTAAAAATGTGTTGGAAAAGCGTCGATATTTTCGAGAACATTTGGATTATATCCGAACAGCCCTGATGTGGGAGCCACGCGGTCATGCGGATATGTATGGAGCTGTACTTACTGAGCCTCATTCTCAAGAAGCAGACTTTGGGGTATTCTTCATTCATAACGAAGGCTATAGCACCATGTGCGGGCATGCAGTCATTGCCTTAGCGACCGCCCTACTGGAGGTAGGAATTTTGGAAAAACCTGGAGAAAATCCCGAGATTCGTATGGATACTCCTGCTGGATTAGTGTCAGCTACTGCCTTCAGAAAAAACGGACGAGTCCACAAAGTAGCCTTCCGCAATGTCCCTTCCTTTGTGTATGCTATAGACCAGACAGTTGAAGTACCTGGTATTGGAAGGATATCCTATGATATTGCTTATGGGGGTGCCTTTTATGTCTATTGCGATGCACATGCACTGGGTATAGACCTTACGGAATCGCATTATGGGCAGCTGATCGACTGGGGGAGAAGGATAAAGTATGCTGTAAGGGAGCAAGTAGAAATCCACCATCCCTTTGAGGAAGACTTGAGCTTCCTCTATGGGACTATATTTGTAGGAACAGCACATGACTCCAACCACCACAGCCGCAATGTGTGTATCTTTGCTAATGGAGAGGTCGATCGCTCCCCTACAGGTACTGGAGTAAGTGGACGAATAGCCCTTCATATAACCCGAAAAGAAATCGATCTCTATCAATCTCTTACCATCGAGAGTATTTTAGGCTCTCTGATGGAGGTAGAGGCAGTAGAGCGACTAAATTATGGCGACTATGATGCCGTCATTCCTCGAGTAAGTGGTTCGGCTCACATTACGGGTGCGCATACCTTTTACATCGATCCAAATGATCCCCTACAAAAGGGCTTTATCTTTCGTTAGCCTTCATCTTTATTGGATTGGGAAGTGATCTCCAGTAAGTCCACCAAAATACCTTCCACATCGAAAGGGGTATTGGCCTGATTTACATTGGCAGAAATGGTAATTTTCTTTTCAGGGTTATAGAGAAGAATAGATCCATAAAAGCCTCCATGCCCATAAAAGATGTCCTCCCCAATGGAAAATTTGTAAATCCCTAATCCATATGCATGGCCATAAGGCTCATTGGGAGTCATATTGATCATTTCTTCTAGCGTTTCTGGTTCTTTGAGGAGAAGTCCCTCAAAGAGCCCCTCAATAAAGCGCCCCATATCTGCCACGGTAGAGACTATACCGCCCCCTCCCCACTCATAAGAAGTGTTGATCTTGTGGGTGATTTGTATTCGGTTGAGGAAGGCCGTTATGCGTCCTTCACCTGGTACGGTAGGCTCATAGTATTCAAAATAGGTATACTCCATTTCGAGAGGTTCCAAAATCCGTTCACGAATTTGTTGGGGTAGACTACCTCCCGTTACTTGTTCTATGATAAGCCCCAAAAGTAAGAAGTTGATGTCTGTGTAGTAGGAGCCTTCACCTGGCTTGAAATGGGTCTTTTGATGGAGTTTATACTTAAAAAATGTATCCATGATGCGTTTAGGGCTGTACATGCGCTTTTTATGAAATAAGACACTGATATTGAATCGGGTTTGGGTATCTAGGAAGATATCACCTAGACCAGACTGGTGCCTCAGAAGGTGGTAGATGGTAATATCTTTCGCATAGGCATTACCTTCGAAATTGTGTAGATCTTCAAATCGCAGATAACTTATAGCTGATAGGTAGTTGCCGATGGGATCACTGAGGGCAAGTTTTCCTTCCTCCTTAAGTTGAAGGATAACTGTAGCTACCATGGTCTTGGTAATGCTAGCAACATTGTACTGGTAATTAGGGGAAATGGAATCCCCCTTATAGTCTAAGGTCCCCACAGACTCATGAATGGTTACCCCTTCGGATCCATGACGAAGGTACAGCATGAAATTATCAACAGGTTGCTTGCCCGTGTGGCTGATGACACTGGCCATTCTCTCTCGGATTTCAGGCGTAATATCCGATGGCTGTGAAAATAAAATAGCGGGAAGAACCAAATACAGGATAAATAGGACTTTTTTCATAGGATTGAGGTTAAGTTAAGCGCTCAAAATCATTTTCGCTACAGGATACACTCCCTAGGTACAAGATAACCCTGTTAAAACCACAAATCACTCCCTAAACTCTTAGTTTCACTCCAAAACTTTTGTCTGTCTTTTAAGAAACGATCAACTTCCAACTGAGAGGCAACCTAGTTGAATCGCCTCAGTCATATCGCTAAAATCCCTAATCTCCCAAAAGCATGAAGAAAATTGCATGTTTCAGTTTCCTATTTTGTCTGTTCTATCAATCCATATTTTCCCAAAAGGAAAAAATCTACAAGACCATACAGGTCGCTTCTCCCATCCGAATTGATGGCCATATTGACGAACAAGCCTGGGGAAAAGTCACATGGGCAGGGGACTTTATCCAAACAGAGCCCGAAAATGGGGCCAAACCGACTTTCGATACTCAGTTCAAAATTATTTACGATCAAGACAATCTATATGTAGCTATTCGGGCATTTGATCCCAAGCCTGATAGCATTGTACAATCAGTTAAGCCAAGAGACTTTTTCGCCGGCGACTATGTAGAGATAAACATTGATCGTGACGTTGACAAAAAGGATGCTTTTTCCTTTACAATCACAGCGGCAGGAATTAGGGGAGACGAACACATTAAAACCCATACGAACTGGTACAATGATTGGAATCCCAACTGGACTGCCCAAACTGCCATAGACAGTTTAGGCTGGCTGGCAGAGATGCAAATTCCTTTTAAAGCGCTAGAAATACATAATAAGCAGAAGTATTGGGGGATACAAGTCAACAGAAGCTTAGAAAGATTGGATGAGGGCTCCTCCTGGACCCGCATTCCAGATGAGGATAGATGGGTAGAATATTTTGGACGTTTAGTCGGTATCGAGCAAGTACCTATCTCACGGACATTTTCCCCCACGGAGGAAATACCTATAGCTCTGCTACAACAAGACTTTGACAACTTGTTTCAAGCACTTGAACTAGCACACCCTTCCTTATATCGCTATCAAAGTAAATACACGCTAACTCGAAAGTACGAACAAGTCCTTAACGCCTTAGAAAAAGGGCAGACATTAATTGAGTACTACAAGTTGGTGTCAGCTTTCATCAGTAAAATAGGGGATGGACATATGAATGTTGAGCTTCCCGACTATTTTTCTACTGCGTATTACGATAATCAACAAAAGCTACCCTTCAACCTTAAGATTCATGAAAATGAGGCATTTATAGTTGAAAACTACACAGAAAATGACCTACTAAATGGCTCAAGAATTACGGCTATTAACGGCAAGGCGATTGGGGAACTCATTTACGAATCGGGGAAACTCATTTCTTCAGATGGATACAATGCAACTGGGAAGCACTACAAACTTTCTAATGATTTCGATTTTTATTATGCCCTGACTGTGGGATTCAGCGAAAAGGTATCCATTGACTTCATACCAAAAGGAGGGGATAGCATCCATACAATGGATACCAAGCTATTGACCCAAACTGAGCTTGAGAAAATAAATCCGGAGAAAGAATTTATTCGGAATAATGAGCCATTTGATTATCGGGTGGTTGAAAATATTGCCATATTAACCCTACGTACCTTCAATCACGCTACAGGTTTTCAGGAATTTGTGGATGAGAGTTTTAACAAGTTAGCAGAATCAGGTATTGACAAACTGGTCTTAGATGTACGGGGAAATGGAGGAGGAGAAGAGGTCAATGCAATTCATTTGTATGCTTACCTCACCCAGGAACCTTTTCGTTATTATGACAGGTACGAAGTAAAGCTTAGACCTCAGAAAAACATAGATCCAGATTTACCCTCCATCTCCTTTGAAACCTTAGATTTTTTTGGAGAAATCGCTTCAACCGAAGATGAAAACAAAGGAGTACTGGTAGATTTTGAAGCGCTAGGAGATAGATTTATAGATCCCAATACATACCAACAACCCAAAACGGAGAATAATTTTAGTGGCCAACTTATTGTACTCATTGATGGGGGTAGCTTTTCTGCTACTGCTGAACTCTGTGCGATCATCGCTAGGGACGATAGAGCAATATTTATAGGGACTGAAACAGGAGGTGGATTTGAAGGAAATACGAGCGGGATTTATGATCAAATTACACTGCCTAACTCAAGAATTAAGGTTAGGATTCCTTTGGTAAAGTATGTAAACGCGACAGAGGATGCGCTGTTCTTGTATGGACGAGGGATAATACCCAATCACTTTGTAGGAGGAGATACATTTTACCAAAAAGATGATAAAAATGACCCTCTCATACGGTTTTCAATCGAAAAATTTCACTTAGAAAAGGAGGAATAACTAATTATATTTTTATTCATTTCGACAAATCAGCAGAAAATCTTACAAGCCACCTTTTTATCCTGACCCTTCATTAAACAACCAAATAACTATTTTAATAGGTAAATAATTAAATAAACATGCTATTTATGCCATTTGTTTATGTTTTATCGATAAATATTACTTATTTGTAATTATTCTTAATAGCATTTTCCAGTCATTATACATACATTTAAAATGAGTTAGATGTATTTTTAGAATAGCATACAACAGCGCCCTTAAGGCTATTTTTCGTGCGTTTATGTTGGTTCCATTTCTAAGGATAGTATGAACATGTGATTGTTTTGGCTCGGCAAATTTTTAATTAACAGATTAATTTGCTGGGAGGTTTTTGTCTTTTTTTCAAAAAATTTACTGCTCACCAAGCGTTTCTAACCGTTGATACGCCAGGAGGCACAGTTGGCCCTTCCTATAAACTACTACCCCTAGTAGTATTAAATCTTTTGTGTAATTTTACTTCAACAAAATTTCACCCTCGTGTGTATTTTTGTAAGTATCTCGTTGTACATCTAACTCATCTTTATGGAAACTATCAATGATTTAGCTCCATTTCTACCCTCTCATCTCCAGCAAGGAGATTATGTAGCCTTAACTTTCTTCGTCACTACTGTTGCGATGGCATCCGGAGCCATCTTTTTCTTCTTCCAGTTTTTTATTGCTCCCAAAAGGTGGAAGAACTCGATTCTCCTCATGGCAATGATTCTCACCGTTGCCTCATTAAATTACTTCTACATGCGCGATTATTGGGTGGAAACCCAAATCTCTCCAACAGAATTTCGCTACTTTGACTGGCTTCTCACGGTACCGTTAATCTGTGCAGAATTTTACCTCTTAGTTCGTGCGTTTGGTTTTCCAAGAAAGCGACTATGGATCATGGTTTTTGGTTCTATATGGATGCTTTTCTTCGGATATCTTGGAGAAGCAATTGACCGGGAAAATTCCCTAATTTATGGATTGATCTCTACAGCAGGTGCCATCTTGACGATCTTCCAAATGGGCCTTGGAATTGAATTTGCCTCCTTTCAACCCTTACGGTCTCTTCGAAGAGGGTATATCACCCTTTTTCTCTTTGTCCTAATCTTCTGGAACATCTATCCCATTGGTTACATGACTATTCCCGGAAATTTACTGAGTAATGCCTTTAGCCCCTCTACCTTAGATATCATGTATAATTTGGGGGATATCATGAATAAGGTTGTGTTTAGCATTGTTCTCTTCATGATGATCATCCATCCTTCCCCTGACTATCAAGAAGAAGTATACGGAGAATATAAACGTGAGCTTGAAGCCTATAAAAGATCCTTGAAAGAAAAAGCAGAAGCTGCACGACAAGCTAAAGCTCATGCTGGGGCCAAGTCCCAAGAGGAAGCCAATGGATATGAGGTTCAACCCTATGAAAATCCCACTCCTGAAGAGGAATACATTTAGTTTTATCACACTCACATCAAATAGTTTCAATGAATAAGTACCTTTTCTTATTTCTGTGGGTAGGACTCACAGGAATAGCCTCAGGTCAGTCTATTGACTTGGAAGATGGTATCGTGGGATACTATCCCTTCAACAATTCTGCTGAAGACAAAACGGGAAATGGCAATGATGCATTTGTCAAGGGAGCAACCCTAACCCAAGATCGCTATGGCAACCCAAATGGTGCGTATAGATTTGATGGACGCAACCAAAGTATCCGCATTCCATTTGGTGAGATGTTGGACTTCACCCAAAAAAGAGAATATTCGATCTCACTTTGGATCAAGCCTCGTGATGTGAATTCAGGATGCCTTCTGATGAAAAACTATGATTATGGCATCAAATGGGGCGGAATGAAATCCCCCCTTACCCTTTACAGCGGCGTTTCTTCAAGTTTTATGGAGACCAACTACAAAACCTGGAAATCTGACAAATGGTATAATTTAGTTATTGTCCAGGAAAGCGATCAAATTCTACTGTACGTAAATGGCAACCTCGACTTTAGCGAGCCTAAGCCTCATGAAACCGCCAATAAGCAAGAGGATATCTTTATAGGAAGGCACCCTTATTTTTGGGGAGCCTTCGAAGGGGATATAGATGACATTTGCGTATTCAATAGAGCCTTAGATCAACTTGAAGCGGAAGCTCTGTTTCAAATAGAGACTATGCCCGTCTCGGTAAAACCTCGCTATAACTATGCTGAGATTGATCCTAGCTTATTAACAGGTACTTGGCAAGGCATCTTTTCACAACCCGGAAATATTAACTTTGACAATTATGCCTATTGGCTGGAATTAACCGTAAAAGGTAAGAGCGTCAAAGGCTGGTCAAGAACAGAAATTGCTAATACGGATGCATACGGCATTATGGAGTTGGAGGGAAGCATAAGCTCTTCCGCATTAAACCTTACCGAAGGAAAAGTTACCCGAGAGCGGAACCCCTCTGCATTAGATTGGTGTAAAAAGTTTACAAAACTTCGGTACGATCCATCCAATCAATCCCTGAGGGGCCGTTGGCTCTCTGATAATTGTAAAGAGACAGGGGAAATTGTTCTCTTTAGGTCTGACATCCCATTCAATTTCTACGAAAATAACCAGGGAGCGTACGCCTCCATTCAGGAAATCACAACTATATTGGCGAGCAATGTGACCCGTGTTCCTGAAGAACGTGAATCCGTTGTCAATCGGAGGATAGAAATAGAACCTATCAATTTTGTTTTTGGCAGTGCAAAGTTGACATCAGAATCCAGGAGCTACATCAGTTCTACCTTAGTAAAATTCCTTAAAGAAGCCCGCAACATCAAACTTCGGATTTCTGGGCATACGGATAATGTGGGAGAAGACGGTACCAATCTCCAATTATCTATTAAACGCGCCGAAGCCGTGGCCAAATACATTGCTCAAAATGGAATTGCCTCCTCTCGTCTCTCTCATGAAGGCTTTGGAGAATCTAAGCCTGTAGCTAAAAATACGACCTCAGAGGGAAGAAGGAAGAACAGACGTGTAGAAATTAAGATCGAAGAAGAATAGCATAGGCACTTCCTAATCAGCAAGTATATGTTTTCAAATCACCACTATGATTATATCATTGTAGGGGGAGGAGCTGCTGGCTTAAGCTTGGCTTACTACCTCACCTTATCTACCCATTGTGAAAAGAGAGTTCTGATTCTTGACAAGAAGGCAAAAACCCAAAACGATAGAACCTGGTGTTTCTGGACAGATACAGATCTTCCTTACAAAAGTGCAAACTTAACTGCCTGGTATTCCCTTTCCTTTTTCTGTAATGACTTTGCTAAAAGTCAATCCATTGATCCCCTCAGGTATGTATATATTAATAGTTTGAATTTTTACCAGGAAATGGCGCAACAGCTCGCTGAGTATCCTTCATTTGAAACCAAAGTAGCTGAAGTATTTGAAATAGAGGAGATGGAAGATATCGTCTGGGTAAATACAAAGGAAGGGTTTTACTCTGCAAAATGGGTATTTGACAGCAGGCTTTCACCACCAGTTTCTTCTCCTAAGCACATGGTGCTTTTGCAGCAATTCTATGGACTGTGGATAGAGACCCCAGAGGCCTCCTTTGATGCATCTGCAGCCACTCTTATGGACTTTCGAATCTCTCAAGAAAATGCCGTTCACTTCATGTATGTCCTCCCCATTAGCGAAAACAAGGCCCTTGTTGAATGCACAACTTTTTCCAACAACCTACTGAATTGGGAAGCATATATAGCTCAGATTGTCCACTATCTTAAGCATAAGGCTGGGGTAAAGGAATTTAGCATTCAAGAAACCGAGCGGGGCATCATTCCCATGACAAATATTCCCTTTCCCAAGCAGGTGGGCAAGCGGGTAATCCCGATTGGAAGAGCAGCTGGCTTGACGAAGCCTTCTACCGGCTATACATTTTTGAACATTCAAAAAGATAGCCAGGAGATTGTACAATCTCTCGAAGAAACAGGGACACCCTACATGAGAAGTTCCCGAAAGAATCGATATATATTTTACGATACCCTATTGCTATATCTTATTCAACATGAGCCAACAAAAATTCCGATTATCTTTTCAGAACTATTCAAGAAGAATGACTTCCCTAAAATTTTGAGGTTTTTGGGAGAGGAGGGAAGCCTTTGGGAAGACCTGAGAATTATCCTAAAACTACCTTGGAGCCCCTTTCTAAAGGCGTACTGGAATTATTACGTACGTGCAAAGCACACTGACATTCGTACAAAGAAAACAAATAAAAGAACATTCGTACTCGTCCCATTTTTCAAAACGGATTAATTTGTTGAGGCCTATATGTACCTAGAAGGCCTCAACATGTACCAACCACATAAAAGAACCTATTCATACCTTTTCCTGGCAATTTTATACTTATGGAGTTTGAGCCTATTCTCTCAACAGGAACAACCAATTATACAGAACCCTTTCTTTGCCATGAGTTATGGTTTCCCCGATATGGCTATAGAGGAACAGGTTCATTTCCTCCAACTCAATCACGAGCTCCGTATCGGTAATTCCAAAAGATTAGAAGAAGTAGTCAAAGCAGCTATTCCTTACACCAAGTTGGCTACACTCAGCGGAGCCAGCCTTTCTGAGCATTACAACCGTGGTTCGCGGGATTGGAGTGATGTCGTTCAAGCACTTTCTGAGAGCAAATTGGACGTAAACGTATTCTATGACTTGCTCATGAAGTATGGATATAAAGGGCCAATTGGGTATAACAATTTTAGGATTCCACAAAATGTACGAACCCATCATAGAGAATCCCTGGAGATATATCGGGGTTGGGAAAAGGAAAAATAGGCAAAGGGTTGATGGACTATTACAGCTCATTTATTCTAGATCAATTCCAGCGCCTTTTGGAGTTCTAAATCCTCCTATTCAATAGTAATATATTCCAATTTTAGTTTTAGCCAATCTAAGTCTTCGGTAGCTGATTGGGGAGTTAAGACCAGTTGTCCTATCAGATAAATTGGAAGTCCAAACAGCGCAAAGACAAAAAAATTTGATGAACTTCATGGGTTGCGTTTAAGAATCAAGATAGAAAGCTTACTTCTTTTAACTTTGTTCCATAAATACCAAAATTTCCTCACTTATTAACTCTGGTGCATCCTCTTGTAAGAAGTGTCCACAGTTGGGTAGGGAGATAAGTCTCGATTGAGGAAGATCTTCTTGCACCCGCTGCATAGTCCTACCTACCTTAGGTAAGATTTTGTCCATCTCTCCATAGATCAGTAGAATAGGCCCTTTAAATTCTAGCAGTTTTTTTTCAATTTCTCCAAACCCCTTAAGACTCAAGCGTTGGACAGACTTAAGGAGTACTTTTCTGGACGCTTTATCCAGAAAAGGGGCTTGATAGGCATGAATAATTTCCTTCTTCAGCTGGTCTTTATGATATACCCCCAATCGTATGGCTTGCTTAATTCCACTTGGACTGGTAAGCCAGTTGTTAATACCAGGTAGGACTGTAGCCAGACCAAACAGTTTTACCGCCCAGGAGAAGTTGGGATATACAAGGGTATTGCAGACAATCAGACGGTCTACACGCTCCATGTGCTGAACCATCCAGTACAGGCCAATGGGGCCGCCCACATCATGTACACCTAAGGTAATGCGATCTATCCCTAACTGATCCAGAAAGCCCGTTAAGATTCTGGCATAGTATCGGAAACTGAAGGAATCTTCTATCTTCTTATCTGATTTCCCATACCCAGGAAGATCGATGGCAATTACTCGAAAGTTATGTGAAAGAGATGCTACTATATTTCTCCATAAATACGAAGAGGTCGGGAATCCGTGGATGAAAAGAATGGGTTCACCTTCACCCGCAGTGAGGTAGTGAAGCTTTGTGTCATTCACTTGGATGTAGGCACTGGCTACTTCAGGAGGCATAATTCAATGTTTTAGAAAGACAAATTTATTTGAATCCGTTGGGTAAGTCTAGAATTACAGATTTCAAGGTTATTTAAAAAAATTTACAGATTTATTTTGGAATGCTCGTTCTAAAATATAAATTTGGAACGTTCATTCTAAAATAAACCATTAATAATTTTCTTATGAATCGTCTAAATGGAAAAACTGCTGTTGTTACTGGAGGTAATAGTGGTATAGGCTATGCGACTGCAAAAAAACTAAAAGAGGAAGGGGCACGTGTGGTTATTACAGGCCGCTCTGAACACAAAGTTCAGCAAGCAGCTTCTGAGCTTGGCGCAACTGGAATTACTGCCGATGTCTTAGATTTATCGGCCATAGATAAGGCTGTAAGCGAAGTAAAAGCTCAATATGGTGCGATTGATATCCTATTCGTCAATGCAGGAATTTTTTTACCAGCTCCCATAGGTCACACGTCTGAGGAGATGTTCGAAGACCAAATGGGGATTAACTTCAAAGGCGCTGTATTTACTATTGAGAAATTTCTACCCATCCTAAAGGAAGGGGGATGTATTATTAATTTATCCTCGGTAAATGCCTATACGGGAATGCCTAATACCGCTATTTATGCTGCGTCAAAGGCTGCATTAAACTCTTATACAAGAACGGCTGCCACTGAACTCGCATCACGTAACATCAGGGTAAATGCCATTAACCCAGGTCCCGTTACTACCCCGATCTTCGCCAAGACTGGAATGTCAGAGGATCAACTGAATGGATTTGCCGAAACTATTCAAAATAAAGTTCCCTTGAAGCGTTTCGGACAACCCGTCGAAATTGCAAATTTAGCTGCTTTCCTAGCTTCTGACGAAGCCACGTTTATCACAGGTGCGGAATATAATATAGATGGAGGAATTGCAATATTGAGTTAAAATTCAGGGGCCTTTGTTTGGAACAATTGTCATAGTCAGCTAAATTAAGAAGCTATCCATATTACCCTTATATGCCTAGGACAAAAAATTTCAACAAAGATGCTGTGCTCGAGCAAGCAATGGAACTCTTTTGGAAAAAGGGGTATTATGCAACCTCTGTACAGGATTTAGTTGATCATCTTGGGATTAATCGAGGAAGTTTGTACAATACTTATGGAGGGAAAAAAGAGCTTTTTGACGAAGCATTCCATCACTATAGAACCGTGAATACGGAAGTGGTAAAGAAGTTTTTATATAAGCAGAAGAATGTCCGAGAAGGACTTAGGGCATTGTTTGAATTGGCAATAAAACAGTCTCAAAAAGATCCAGATCACAAGGGATGTTTTGTTGTCAATTCAACCATTGAATTCATTCCCAATGATGCTGTGACAATAGAAGTATTAAACCAAAACAAGGTTCAATTTGAAAAGATATTTTACAACTACCTCCTGTCAGGAGTTGAAAAAGGAGAAATATCAGCCGACAAAGACTTGAGTACAATTGCAACGCTATTATTTACATATTACAATGGATTGAAGGTCGTGACTAAGTTAGAATTCAATAGTCAACGATTTTTAAATTCTGTGAAATCATTGCTTTCCATCTTAGATTAACGGACTCATGCAAACCTAATCTGATGGATTTGGGCTGGTTCGACTGATAAAAACAAAGGCTGCATTTAAACTACAAATACCTATATCAGGTGTAATAGTCGAATCTATTTCGGATCGAGGCCCATGACATAGTCATAGCTTTCGTTTAAATATTCTGCTACCTTTTCCAAATCTTCCAACATGTGATCAGGAATCAAAACATAGCCTTTCATGATGGAATTGTACGAAGTAAAATAAGTGGTGTCGAAGGCTTCCAAGTACTTCTCCTGCACTTCTTTTGAAAATCTTATCCCTATTTCTCCAGCTTTATTTAACTGTGAAAACATATGACCATTAGCAGAGGTGTACGGCATAGACTTACCCTTTAGTTCGAACCTAGGGCATTTGGCAATTAGTTCTTTGTAGCGGTTGAGCTTTTCTTCCCACATGATTGTCGTTTTTCTCTCATAAATCTATCGAATACGTTCCATCCATGCAATTCCCCCGAATGATCCCCTTCTCAAAATTTCTGATGTTTGGTAAATCCCTCCATCACCTTTCCCATGATGTGCACCTTTGCCCATCTGGGAGTCATTCTGAGGTTGTAAACGAGAAATTTTGTCAAAAATCCAGGTAGTGTAGTGGTTCGTTTTCCAATGGCTTTGAGGATGGGTACTCCTACGTCTTCGGCTTTCATGGCACGATTCATCCTCATATCCGCTCTTTTGGAGAAGTCTGTTTCGACAGGGCCTGGGGCCGCACATAAGATGTCGATCCCTTTGGGTTTACATTCAATGGCTAGCGCTTCCCCTAAGGATTGTACGTATGCTTTGGTAGCAGCATAGTGGGCAGCATTAGGTACTCCTTGAAAGGCTACCATAGAACTCATGAGTACAATGGCTCCCTTTTGTCCGCGATCTCTCATCCTACTGGCGAAATGATGGGTAAGAACCAATACTGCCCTACAATTCAGGTCCAGCATATTCACTTCTTTCTCAATAGGGGAATCTATGAAGCTTCCTGAAGTTCCATATCCTGCATTTAATATTACCATACCCAATGAAAGGTGCTCAGTATCCTGTTTTAGACCATTTACCCCTACTTCTGTGGATAGGTCACCGGCAAGGGGAATGGTTTCTACTCCGAACTTGTCAAATAGCTCTGTGGCGAATTCATTTAATACTTGTTCTCTTCGTCCAGTGATCACCAGATTGAATCCTGCCTCTCCTAACTTCAAGGATATTTCTCGTCCTATTCCAGAGGAGGCACCTGTAATAAGCACCCAATTTCCATAGGTGTTTCGAAGTCTCTGTATGGTTTTTTGAGATAGTTTCATCATGAGATTAACTTTCTAATTTTTGATCAAGCGTTATGGGGCAAATTATACTACCTAAAGGGCGTACCTGACTTTTTACTCAAGGGCAATAAAGGAGCAGTTTACAGGAAAGGCTTGGCCTGCAAGGCCTGGATCAGAACCCAAACGGCTAAGCCCCCATATAGAAAGAAAGCAACTAGGGTCAATCTTACATCTCGAATCAGGTACCAAGACAATAGCGGAAGTATTTGTAAGGCATGCATGCCGAAAAAATGTGCCACCCTCAGGTCTCCCAACACACGGCTCCAGTTCAAAAAAGGGAGTCCTTTGCTTCCATCTACTCCTCCAACCGTGTGGGCAAGTTTAGCGCCCATAGCAAAGCCCTCGAAGGAAAAGATGACAAATAGAATGATTCCTAAACGTATAGACCATACATAATAATCAGGTAATGCTGGGAAAGAATGGGTAAAGAATCTGACTCCGATGTACCCAACTGCAAGGGTTGCTAAGGTTGCAGCCACAGCCATCAAAGAAAACATCGCTGAATGAAAGGGGGTGGATTGGTTGAAATGGGAAGCTTGTCCCTTCCCAGCTTGTATTCCAATGTAAATTACCTCAAATGCCAGAGTAATAACGAGAATCCAATTGAAGACATTTATATCATTGGACTTGCCTAAATACCCTGTATACCATCCCATCGACCAAGACAAAATCGTAGTCGACAAGGCAAACTTTATAGGTTTATGCCAGGCATTTGTCCCTCCATATTCCAGAGGCCTTGTGAAACTCAAGATGAGCATGATACATGCTGACAGTAGGTTGGCTATCCCAAACCAAAATAGAACCCTATTTCTCTCTTCCAACGCGACTAAGAATTCCATATATATTCCATTTGGAAGTAAAATTACCTCCGTCCTAACCCAAGAAACGATAACAAATGTTTATACTTTTAGCCAGCTTGTCGCTTTATCCGACTTAAATGAATAGGGGTAATACCCAGGTAAGAAGCAATCATGTGTTGTGGGACACGGTTGTGAATATTGGGAAAGATTTCACTCATCAAGTTGTATCGCTCTAGGGGAGATAGGGTATAGGTATGTTGAATTCTCGTGTCGAGATAGATAAAATAATATTCTGCAATCAGTCTCCCTAATTTTTCTCCTTCCTGCATATTCTTATACCCCCACTCAATAGCCTCTCTTGGCAGCACAATCACCTCGGTGTCTTCCATTGCTTCAAGTTGGTAACGAGATCTTTTCCGAGTGAGAAAAGCATTGTAATCTGCAATAAACTGATTTTCAGTGGCAAAATGTGTAGTGTGTTCACGCCCCTCTATATCTACAATCTTCACCCTTAATATTCCTTGTTCAATGAAGTATACTTCGTCGATAAACTTATCGTCATCACTCAACAACATCTTTTTCCTAAAAGATTTGCGATAGCACAATGCCATAAATGCGTCCGCCTCTGTTTCGGATAAGGTTATCATTTGTCCAATGGTACTTCTGAGGGAGTGCATGGTTAATCTATTGGAGAGATGGACTGGGCAAAGAATACTTCAGAAAATTAATCATTTCTCATGGATTCTCTTCCGGACAGCTAAAGCTATATCTCCTCTTTTGTAGTTCTACCTGCCGTTGGACGCTTCCGTCTAAAATCTCTCCCCATTTATAGCTACTCTTGAGGCTAATCAATAATCTGTAACCCCAAACTCTATGGAAACTCATGCAATCAACTCACACGGTGGAAGCTCTTTCCACAAGTTCTGGCTTAAAATCACTGCTATTGTCGTAGGGTCTTTCGCCCCGGTCTTCTTTTTGGGAACTATGCTCGCAACCATGGAACCCGCCCGATTTACTCTTGATGTATTGAGTTGGCCCTTGGACGGAATGACTACCTATGAATCCCCCGATACACGCTTCTTGTCAGCGCTCACAGGGGGCTTTCTATTGGGGTGGGGGGTAATGATCTGGTTGCTCTCGGTTTGGGTGTACGACCAGGCACCTGAGGCTGTACGCAAGACCGTACTCATTGGCATTTTATCCTGGTTTGTCTTGGATAGCTCAGGATCTATCGCTTCGGGCAATGCCTCGAATGTACTGTTCAACGTATTGGTTCTGCTACTGGCTGTGGGGCCCTTGTGGCGGCCAGCCAAAAGCAGAAAGGATGTAGCGGATGAGGGAGTAGGATAGGATTTTGGTGAGACATTTCATACCTACTC
>JBCCTX010000113.1:0-21448 GCA_039197765.1 Bacteroidota bacterium | reverse complement strand
GCCCATCTCGCTCAACAGCAACAATCCCCAAGATACATTTCGAAAGTTTGTCTTGCGGAATCAATCCTTGGTTGCGACAACACTTATTGGGATCTTATTACTCGTGAGTGTTGTAGGCTTTTACACCTGGGAACTACAGAAAAAAGAAGAATATGCCAGGGAAGAGGCAGAAAAGGCAACCCAAGTAGCAAGTTTACTCACTGAGCTTTTTTCCCAGAGTAACCCCAATGTTTCGCTTGGAAAAGAAATGACAGCTCGGGAACTATTGGATAAAGGGACTTCGAAAGTACAACAGATGCTGAAGAATGACCCACCCATGTTAGCAAAGATGTATGAAGTCCTTGGTCGTATTTACATGGATCGAGCCGAATATCCTCAGGCGGATTCCTTGCTTTCGCGTGCTAAAATGTTGCACGATACCAGTTCTAGCCTTTCACATTCAGATAAGGTCCTTACTTATCTACACTTGGGGGCCCTCAAATACCGAAATAGTCAATATGATACAGCTCGGAGTTTGTTCTATGAAGCCCTTCGAATGAATGAGCAGTTGCCAAAAGCCCAAATATCTTATGAAAGAGACATTCTTCTTGAATTGGCCCAGATGGATGGAGAACTGGGAAACTACAAGCGATCTGACTCCTTGCTGAACGAACTCCTAGCAGAAGCAAATGAAGGTACTGCGCTACCAGATAGCGAGCTTTCCAATATCTTTTTGGCGCAAGGGATTAATGCTCGGAAATTAGGAGAATACGATCGAGCAAAAGAACATTATCAGGCTTCCTTAACCCTTAGAAAGCAAATTTATCCTGAGGTTCATCCAGAAATTGCCTATTGTCTGAACCACCTGGCAAGCTTGTATTACGATCAGCGCAAATACGAAGAGGCAATTCCCTTTGCTGAGGCTTCTTATGAGATGCGGAGGGAAGTGTTTGGCGAGAAACATCCTGAAACCCTGGCCAGCCTATCTAATCTGTCTAGAAATCTCGGCCGAACAGGCGCTTATGAAGAGGCTAGATCGCATTACCAAAAGGCGTATGAACTTATGGAAGAGATTTATGGCTATCCCAACCAGTACTTAGGGGCCATAAAAGGAAGTATAGCAGGTACCTATCTGCGAGCGGGGGAGTTCAAAAAAGCCCTACCCTTGTATAAGGATGCCCTAGATATCGCCCTTGAGACCCTGCCCCCAGATCATATCCGACTCAACCAAGTGTATGCTAATTATGCCACGGGTCTATATAAAAACCAATTATATCCCGAAGCAGAGGAGGCCTTTTTTGAATCTATTCGCATTCAGAAAGCTCACCTACCTGCCACTCACCCCAATATTGCACTTATACAGAAGAAGTTGGGAGAATGTCTCATACAACAAGGAAAAGTAGAAGAAGGGAAGCAACAGTTGTTGCATTCCCTTGCAGTGCTAAAAAAGGAGCCGAGCGTTTATGCTATGGAAGTAGCAGAAATCGAGGAGATGCTTAAGGGGCTGAATGGCTAAATGGTCCATAGTCGACAGTCCATTGTTTATTATCTACAAAGAAAAATCTATAGACAATTTAACTGTGGACTATGGACTATTTCCTCAATTTATCACCCAGGGTCCTTCATACTTTTCTTGACCAATGGGTATGGAATACCATTCCAGTAATTGATCGCCTTTTTCGTTGATATACAGCCATCTACCACTATTTCCCCCAAAAAAGATCCAGGTGGCAGCCCCCACTTGTTCAAATAGTTTGCCTCCTTTACTTGCCGGCGCCCAAGCAGAATTAGACTTTGGGCTATCCCAAGAGCCACTTCCACTGCGGTCATATACAGCGTACTCTTCTCCAGGATTACCAAAGTATTTCATCTTTACGGCACCAATACGGGTTACAGCCTGAAACCCTCTTCCTGCGAACTGGAAGTTGCCACTATCCCCGAAAATATCGTTTACCAAATAGATTCGATTGGCTCCGTTGCTTTGTCTAAATGTCCCTAAAGGAGAAGAGGGAAGCCCATTGCCTCCGCCTTTGGCAGGGTCATATTCAAATATCTCGTTTTGGAGACCTGTTTCATTGAATAAGTATATCGTATTATCTGAATATCTCACGCCTGCCCCTATACTTTCGAAAGAAGAAGCTCCTAGCGGTCCATTGGGGTCATTTATAGAGAATGTTCCTAAGACTTCTCCAGAGTTTCCGTTATACCAGGCGTACTGCGTACCCGCCTTATTGTAAAAGACTACGTTGCTATTGTTGATATGAATCATAGCTCCGTAGCCATCATCGAACAGATCTAATAGAGAACGATACCCTACAGGTGGAAGGATTCCTTTCAACTCACAGTTGGTAACATCATACTCGGTAGCAATTTTGGTCCCAACAATCTGGTCGGGCCGTTCTACACTTCGAAGCACGTAGGACAAGGGTAAACCTGCGCGGATATCCGTACTCTCGGCAAGTTTTGCCGCTACCTGCTCAATACTTGTCTGACCTGCGATTTCAAAGGTTCCCTTTGCATCTCCTCCGTAGGCGATTACCTTGAGTTTTACATCCTGCATAGAGTTAAATGCGTTGACCTCTACCTCTCCTTCTACGCTGTTGTTAAACTTTCCATAAGAAATGTCCAGTTTGGACCGCATATCTGTACTGGAAGAAGTGGATTCGACGAGCATGTAAAAAATTCGTCCATACGTAACGGAAGAGATAAAGGTCGCGGGATTGTCTGCCTGCACGAATTTGGAGAGTTGCTCGGGGGTAACGCTGGGGTGAAAGATTTCTGCTAGGCTTGTAGGAAGGTCAAAGCTCATGGTGTAATAAGACTGAGTAAGTTTTACCAGGAAGCGATTGTATTGCTTATCTGTACTGAAAGCCATATTAGCTCCCACCTGTGTGGTCCAGGTCTCGACTTTCATTCCAACCTCCAATGCCAATTGCTTTTGGGATTGGACTTCATGGATCTCCAAGTTGAAGTTTGCCGGTACTACGGGGCCCGCAGAATTGATGATGGTATTCATTCCTTCCTGGATCGCACCTTTCTGTACGCTGTCTACACGGAAAGTCGACTTCAGGTTCCCATTATTGAGGTCATAAGAGATAACGCCCGCTGCGCGTTTTACCACAATTGGGGAAGGAGTCGCATTGTTTAGGCTTTTGTATTGAATAAGACTACCCGGATAAATCACATCTGCATTCGTATTAAATAAGGGGAACTCTCCATTGCCATCTAAGACACTGAGGGTTCTACTTGTACATACAAAGCGCTCTTCGACTTGGTTACCCTCTTTTACAGTTGTTTTGTCCTCTTTTTGAGGGACGGAATTTGACAGGGTATCAGTCGTTCGGGTAATAGGGAAATTCTCGATGTCGTCTCCCATGTCTATGACTTCCATAAAGGTCTCGAAACTGGGTTCTGGCGTAGGCGGATCTACCACTTGGGTTCCATCCTCACAAGCGAGTAGAAAAATGAATAAAGAGCTGAGCAAGAGTTTTACAATTGAAAAATGAATTGTTTTCATGAAGTGAGTGTTATATGAAAATTAAATAGGGCTATAAAAAGGAGTTCAACTACTTACGCGACGAAAAGAGAGGAAAGTGACAATGGGTGGGAAAAAAGTTAAAAGATTTCTGTTTTCGGGCATATCGGGAGTGAGTGAAGGCTTTTTGCAATCCCCCTTACAATTCTCTTCCTTTGCAGCCCCTACATTTATGCCCCTAAATACAATCAATCATGTCAAACAAATTATTTGAATCGTACACGCTGGGCCGCTACGAGTTGGCAAACAAACTCGTAATGGCTCCTATGACGCGCAGCCGGGCGATGGGAAATGTTCCAGGCGAACTCATGGCTACTTACTATGGACAAAGAGCCAATGCAGGACTCATAATTACGGAGGGGACTTCACCCTCACCTAATGGGCTGGGCTATGCACGTATTCCTGGCGTTTTTTCCCAAGACCAGGTTAACGGATGGAAGTTGGTAACAGATGCTGTCCATGAAAAGGGAGGAAAGATTTTTGTACAGATCATGCACACCGGAAGGGTCGGACACCCCTTGAACCTTCCTGAAGGAGCGGAAATTGTTGCACCCTCAGCTGTTGCACTCCCCGGCCAAATGTACACAGACCAGGAAGGTCCTAAGGATCACCCCTTGGCAAAAGAAATGACTGCTGAAGAGGTAGCGGCCGCTGTGGCAGAATATGTACATGCTGCCAAGAATGCTATAGAGGCAGGTTTTGATGGGATTGAACTCCATGGAGCCAATGGCTATCTCATAGAGCAGTTCATCCATCCTCATACCAATCGCAGAACAGACGATTGGGGCGGAAGTATGGAAAAGCGCGCGCGTTTTGCCTTGGAGGTTGCAACTAAGACAAGTGAAGCAATTGGAAAGGATCGCGTTGGCATTCGTCTCTCTCCTTATGGCGCCTTTAATGACATGCCACAGTATCCTGAGATCGATGAAATGTACACCTACCTCGCAGAAAAGCTCGGAGAGATAGGAATATTGTACATACATGCTGTGGATCATTCGCCTATGGGCGCACCAGAAGTTCCCGCTTCGATAAAGGATGCCATGCGAAAGGCATTCTCTGGAACCTTTATTCTAAGTGGAGGATATGACGCAGAGCGTGCAGCGGCAGATCTACAAGCCAGTAAAGGAGACTTGGTTGCCTTTGGTCGACCCTTTCTCGCCAATCCCGATCTGATTGACCGGTTCAAAGCAGGTGCTGAACTCAACGCGCCCGATATGGATACATTTTATACACCGGGACCTAAAGGGTATACAGATTATCCCGAGTTGGTGAAATAAGCCTATCAACCCTATCGGCTACAACAAGCATTAGGCTGCGAAAGCTCTGATTACTGAGTTCTGGAACCTAACTCACAGATTAGGTACACTTTTTGATAATTCCCTCATACCTAGCTGGACAATGAAACGAGGGGGCTGGTTATCAGAGTGAAAAACTTGACGAAGGTCTCATAAGGACAAAGAAATTTATCAGTCCTTATTCAAAAGAGAAACCAGAATCTTTAATTGAGATTGAGTTATGGTAAGTATACCCAAACGCTTGCACATTGCTTGTTGTGGCATTTTCTTCTTTTTAAGTGTTCAAACTGTATGTAGCCAGGATCTATACTGGATTACTTTTACAGACAAAGGGGATATTTCCCGCTATAAAAATGAAGAAATCCTGACGCCTAGTGCACTTGAAAACCGGAGAAAAAAGGGAATAGCCTTAGATGCACTCGATTACCCAGTGGATGCGGAGTATGTACAGGGCTTGCGAATGCTGGGAATTCCGGTAAAAAATCGTTCGCGGTGGTTTAATTCTGTTTCTGCTTACTTGTATGAGCAGGATATATATTCGGTGTTGCAACTACCCTTTGTGCAGGAGGTAAAGCCCGTTTCACGAGGCTTACGAATCAGTGACTACGATACACCTTTTTCTAAACAAGATGTAGCTAGTTCAGATTCTTTACCTTTTGTGGGAAGCTACCGTAACCAACTCAATATGTTAGGCCTTGACACGCTACAAAGTTTAGGGTTTACTGGGAGCGGGGTTAAGGTTGCTGTGTTTGACAATGGGTTTTATGGAGTAGCTGAAGCTGCAGTATTTGCGCACTTATTTAGGGAAGACAGAGTCCTGGCAACTCGTGATTTTGTGGATGGGGACACAAATGTATTTGAGCCTTGCATTCATTGCAGACATGGTACAGAAGTACTTTCTGCAATGGCGGGAATTCTTCCCGATCAAATTCAAGGAAGCGCTCCTGATGCCACTTACATCTTACTTCGAACGGAGAACGATGCATCAGAAACACCCCAAGAGGAGGACAATTGGATTGCTGCGGCGGAATATGCCGATAGCCTTGGTGCGCAGGTGTTTTCGACCTCTTTAGGGTATTATCAGTTTGATGAACCTCGATTTAATTATCTGCCGGAAGACTTAGATGGCAACACAGCCCTCATCACGCAAGCTGGAGATATCGCGGCTTCTAGGGGAATCATTGTCGTAAATTCAGCAGGAAATACCCGTGCCGAAGAGGACTTTATAACGAATATTGCTCCCCCTGCTGATGGGGATTCTGTTATAGCTGTAGGAGCGGTCGATGAACTCAAGCGACGGGCTTCCTTTAGCAAATATGGCCCTACTGCTGATGGGCAAATCAAGCCCGATGTCATGGCAATGGGGGTGCAAACTTTTCTTGTTCATGCCAATGGGCAAGTAATTAGGAATTCGGGAACTTCTTTCTCTTGTCCCTTAATTTCGGGGATGCTTGCCTGTGTAATTCAGGCAAAACCTAGTGTGAGTTATGGGGAATTATACCAAACCTTAATTGAATCTTCCGATCGATTTGCTCAGCCCGATTCCCAATATGGATACGGAATTCCTAGTGCCATGAAGATGATAGGGAAACTAGCTCCCTCTACGGTGGGGACACGCTCCCTACTGGAAAAGGGGCGCTGGAGTCTATTTCCTAACCCAGGTTCTCATACTTTTTACCTCTCAACCTTTCATCAATCAAACTTTTCTCAAATCTCACTGGAAATCAGGGATTTACAAGGAAGATTGATGTGGGATGATACCTTTTCTAATGTAAAAATTCTAGAAAAAATACCTTTTCAGGTAAATTTATCACCTGGGATATATATATATATGATCAAAAATTATCGGGAGGATGTGTATATTGATACTGGGAAATTAATAATTGAGCGATGATTACAGGCAACAGTAAAATTCGATTACACGATCAAATATAATATTTTTTGAAATATTTATAAATTGGCCTAAATTTAAGCCAGCTTTATCATCGTCTTAGTTGTTGCACGTAGTCTCACCCAACTCTTATGAAACAAATTTTTGGTTCTCTCAACCATTTGCTCGTTTGTTTAATCGTATTTCTATCCTTTTCAGAGGTTTATGCGGATAAGATTTTGGCCAATATGGATTTTCGGAAGGGCAATTGGTCGGTAGTAGGGATCCCTATTCACAACTTTCAAATGCTGCCCGTTCAATCTCAACTCGGTACCTTCGTTTCAGAGGATAAGGGCTTAATGAAAAGCATCCAGAGTAAGTGGGACCTAAAGATGACCTTTCGGGATAAGTGTGACTACCATTACGAATTGAAATTTTATCTGGATGGATCGTTGAAAAGGACGTTGAAGGTAAATCTGGTATGTGGTACCTTATACGATGATGGTATATCCTATAAATTCTCCCCTCAAATGTTTGAGGAGGTAAGAAAGGCGGCAAAGCCCGTTGACTGGTCCCGTATTACTTTTGGAAACCTTGAACTTCTCCGCAAGGCGATCAGTGTACTTGATAATACGCCTGGAATTCTCTGGTACAAGGATGTTCAGCCTTACAGGTATTCAGGGTTTTTTATGATTCGCGTTGTAGGTATTCCGTGGAAGGAAAATATGGATGTAGTGTATGAAAATGTAAAACGCATGGTAGCAGATCGCGTCCGTAGCAATGACTTTCACCTCCAGCAATTCCTGACTACCGTATCTGAAGGTAAGCGTACCGTAAAGTATTACGTTTATTGCGAAGAGCCTATTGCTGATCTGTATGGCAAAGGGCAGTATATCCGGTGGCGTTCCCATTTCTTTGGGGAAGACTCCGTACAAATTGTCGCTATTGGAGTTGATATTCGCAAATATATGCAACTCATGCGGAAGGAAAAGGGTGTCCGCACGCGAAATAATAAGTAAGCTTCGCCCTTTCTATAAGATTGACTTATCTAAATGATTTTGGTGTGCCTGTGGAGTAGCATCTTTGCAAAAATTTCCTCTTATTTGCCGCTAAATATATAGCACAAAAAGAATCTGCTAACCCCGCAATACCTATGGTATTTCCCAGACTGGCTGAATATATAAGTCATTTATCTAACGAGTTAGCGCACATTTCTCCTGAGCGGAAAGCAGCCCTGACTAAGCTAAGTCGATATATTTCACAGGAGATGGATTCCCAAAAGGAGATTCCCCTCATTTTTATTTGCACGCATAACTCCAGGCGTAGCCACATGGGACAAATCTGGGCTCAAGTTTTTGCCTGGCAGTACGGCATACCTTTAGCAACCTTTTCAGGAGGGACGGAGGCTACTGCATTTAACCCAAATGCAATAGCTGCGCTCATAGATGTTGGATTGGATATAAGGACCCAAGATACATCTGCTAATCCTCACTACCGGGTACAGGTAGGGCCAGAACATATTATCAAAGAGGTTTTCTCGAAAAAGTTTGGAGATTCACCCAATCCAACTTCAGGGTTTGGCGCGATTATGACCTGTACCGATGCAGACGAGGCTTGTCCGTTCGTTCCAGGGGCAAAAGCTCGATTTTCCCTCCCTTATGAAGATCCCAAACGATTTGATGGAACTGATCTTCAGGCAAAGATGTACGCAGGCAGAAGTCGCCAAATAGCTGCAGAGATGAAGTATGTGATGGATCAGGTGGGTAAGGGTTGATGGTAGGTTGTCCATAGTTAAATAGTCCATAGTCCACGGTAACCTTTGATAGAAGAGTCCGTGGTAAAGTAGTCGGTAGTCCGTAGTAACCTTTGATACGAGATCAAAGTACAACTAAACCTCAAACTTTTGCCCCTTTTTAAGGGGTTGGGGTTCCTTCCCTCAAACCTCCATCTCCACTTCCACCAGGTATCATAAGGTGTTGATAGAGGAGGTGGTCTATCCGATTGACTAATTCGTAGGCTTTTACCGGTTTGATAATGTAATCTATTGCTCCATCCCTCAATGCTTTAGATATGTGAATTTTCTCAGAATGGTAGCTTAGAATCACCACTGGGATTTGGGATAAAGTGGTATCCTGCTTCATCATTTCATAAAGATTTAGACCTTCAGTACCTGGATGATTTCCCTCACACAGAATCATGTCAGGTTGCGTATGCTTAATAAATTCCCAAGCTTTCTCTACCTCGATAAAGGTCTTCACTTCGTACCCTCTACGGGCAAAATTGTATCTCAGCAAGTCCAAATTATCTGGCTCATCATCTATGATGACAAGAAGGGGTTTCTTCATCATTATGCACATTTAGCCCATTTGGTTCTAACTCATTATCAAAACTATCTACTAAATGTGTAAGAAATATATACATAATATTAAGTCTCTGTTAATTGATTTTGAAAAAATAATTTCTATAAAATGTACTAGTATGGAAATTTTATAGTAACCCAAGTATGGATGGGTCAAATGGAGGAACTCCAAAGAATGAGAAGTGGGTAAATTCAGTCAGTTTGTTGGGTGTATTTTGGGCTTCTTTTCAAAATTCCGTCCCTATTTATACTGAGTATGAATAGTCATGATAAGGTAACATTAGGTCTCTTGATTTAGGATTCATCTCAAACCTATCCTAAAAATAAAGCTATGACTTTCAGTACACTACGGAAAAAACTGCCAGTATATTCGAATATCGGAATTTCTAAGTTTATAACACAGATTAACTTGAAGTTAACGGTAAAGTAAATCCTTTGTCACAGTTTAACTCTTATTTGTCAGGTGTGAAGGAATACTATCACACACGAAAACTTTACTTAGTACTTCAACTAATTTGACCAGAAAAATGAAGAAAATTCTCCTTTCTTTTGTAGCTGTAGTTGCTACATGTAGCCTTTCCTGGGGTCAATTTACTTTTGATCCTCAGGTGGACTTCGAAACAGTCCCTGTACGAAACTGGCTTACCGAAACAATTCCTGTACCTCCCTCTCCATTAAATATGCAGATCCTTTTTATCGGAAGTACAGATATGGTTCAGACTACTGACACTTACGATAGTGCAGCAGGTGAGACGGTTGCGAAAGAGTGGCATGACTTTATTGGTTTTACTCCTGATACATTGAGTGGATCAGAAGATTTGGGATGGATTTCTGTTAACCACGAAATGATCCAGACAAATGACATGATTGGTGATGGAGGTGGAATGACTGTTTTTAAAATTAGAAGAGATCCCGAAACAGACTCTATCATTGTTTTAGATCAAACACTTGAAGATGGAAGAACGGGAAAGTTCTTTAACGTAGACTTTGTTAATACGGTTGGAGAGACAGGAATGAACTGTGGAGGAATTACGGGTCCAGATGGACGTATCTGGACTGCTGAAGAGTGGTTCCGCTCAGACCCAGGAAGCATTTATGGTGGTGTGGGTAGTACCGGGTTCTTTGGTACAGAAGGTGTGAGAGACACTACAGACTACCTCATTTCTTCTGATCTTCCCGGCGATTTTGATGGAGCTTCAGTTCAGAGGTTTGAAAACTTCAACTATATGGTGGAAATCGATCCTCGCCAGGCGAAAGCCGTAAGGAAGCAATACAACTGGGGTCGTATGCCATATGAAGGTGGGGTAATCCTACCTGATAATCAAACAGTTTATATTGGTGCAGATGCCACTCCTGGATACTACGTGAAATTCGTAGCAGATACTCCTGGGGATTTTGTTTCAGGTACTACCTTTGTTTACAAGCATGACGCCGCTGAAAAATGGATTGAAATTGATAACACTTCCCTAGACTCTATGCTGGTAATGAATAGTATTGCTACTCGCGTAGGGGCGACTATGTACAATCGATTAGAATGGGGAGCGTATCACGATGGCAAGGTATATTGGACAGAAACAGGACGCGATTACCCTGCGGGAAACTGGTCAGGTGAGTTTGAGGCTGGAGCTGTTCTTGCCCCTCATCATATAGATAGAGCTGCGGAGCAAGCTACTGTTCTGCTAGAAAACGGCGTTATTGACTCTGCTGCTGCTGCTGAGTTTTCTCCTTTGTCTCCCGAATATGCAGACTTCTTTGGCCGTGTCTGGGTGCACGACTTAGCAACAGATGAAATTACTCCTTTCTTGGAGGGTGGTTTTGGAGACCTTGCTATTTCAGCAAGAGACGTCGCTTTATATACAAGAGCTATTAAGGCCGTTGCTGAGTCTGGAGACTTCTCTAGTGTAGATATCGGAGACTTTGAAGATGATATTCTTGAATCAGTTGCCTTTGATGTATTTGATTACAACCGCAATATGATGTCTAATCCTGATGGATTAAACTTCCTTACTGTTAATCCTGGAACAGAGCAAGAGCGCACGTATATGGTTATCTGTGAGGACTTGAACGGACATTCTGCTGGTCGTATGCCAAGGGGTATTTCAGCGAATCGTCAGTGTGAACTGTATATATTGGATATGACTATTGAAAATCCAACAGTTGATGATTTGATTCTCATTTCTGTTGTACCCAGAGGAGCGGAAGTTACAGGGGCTATTGCAAGTCCTGATGGAAAAACATTGTTTGTTAACTCTCAACACCCTTCCTCTTCCAATCCATTCCCCTATAATCACTCGTTGACTTATGCGATTACAGGTTGGTCTGAGTTTTCTGAGGTTACATCTAATAGCGTATCTATCGACAAGAATGCGAGTCTCTTCAACATTTTCCCTAATCCAGTAGCTAGGACCATCAATTTTGATGAAGTCATGGATGTAGCCATTTACAATATGGAAGGTAAGCGTTTGAAAGTTGCTCGCAACACGAAGTCTGTAGATATTCAGGATCTTCCTGCTGCAACCTATGTGATTATGAATGACAAAGGATATGCAAGAAAATTTGTAGTTCAAGATTAAGTTAGAACGCTTCTTGTATTACCTATCAAATATGAATTTTAACAGCTCAGAGGCCTTGCCTTTGGGCTTTGTTCATTTTAGTTGAACATTTTTCACTGGATTGAGCTAACGTCCTCTCTCCGTTCAAATTAGATTTTGCCATGTATAGAACAAAAAGGATAAAATGGATGGTTCCTGTTGGACTTGTTTTAGGCTTGTTCATATTAGCCAGTTTTTCTCTGCAGGAACAAAATACTTCTGCTGCCCAGACAATAAATAAGAATTATTTGCAGCAGATGGATCAACTGATCTTGGAGGCCCAAAATCTATTGGAGGCTGCTAAAGTAACAGCTACAGAAGAAGATTTGCCAAAATTACAGTCTCAATTACTAGAAACTCGTAACCAGTATAAACGAATAGAGTTTCTCGCAGCCTATTCAGATCCTGATCATGTTAACCGCTTTGTAAATGGCGCTCCCTTAAAAAAGCTAGACCTTCAGGAAGATGCAACGATCGTAATTCTAGAGCCAAAAGGATTACAAATTTTGGACGAATTGATTTTTTCTGAAACTCCCTTGGAGGAAGTGGAAACTATCCAGAAACGTTCCCAATTTCTAATTTCTAGCCTCGCACATTTCAAAATGTTTCAAGCTCGAACCCCTATCACGGATCGGGAGGTATTTGAAGCTTTAAGACAACATCTCATCCGCATCCTAACCTTGGGAATTACAGGCTTCGATACCCCCTTGTCTGGAAATGCCTTACCCGAAGCTAAAATAGGGATGGAAAGTATTCAGAATGCTTATGCCTATTATATCCCTACCTTGAGTAAAAAAGATGCCCAACTTGCAGAAACAATAGAAGCTACCTTGGAAGCTTCTATCCAATACTTGGGTACCCATATGGATTTCGATACGTTTGACAGAATGCATTTTCTGAAAACCTACCTGAATCCTTTGTACAAGGACTTACTTAGTGCCCAGTTGACTATAGGGATCGAAACCATATATGAGGTTACAAACCTCACGCAACCGATCAACTACCATGTAGAGAATATTTTTGACGCGGACTTGATAAACTCAAGCTTTTTTACAGAATACGAGGCCGGTGAAGATCATCCAACTCGAATTGAGTTGGGGAAAATGCTTTTCTTTGACCCTGTCTTATCTGTAAATAATGAACGGAGCTGTGCCTCTTGCCACCAACCAGATAAGGCTTTCACAGATGGTCAGAAAAAGAGTCTTGCATTAGATTTTGAAGGGACTATCCTACGTAACTCGCCCACCTTGATCAATAGTGTGTATGCTGAGAAATTTTTCCATGATTTACGTGCTGCGAGGTTAGAAGACCAAATGGAGCATGTCGTATTTGATAAGAAAGAGTTTAATACCAGTTTTGGGGAAATCTTCGACAAACTGAGCAAGTCGGAAGAATACGTGAAATTATTTCGGGATGCTTTTCCTCATATTTCCTCACAACAGATGAACCCTACAACATTGACCAATGCGATTTCAGCATATATTCGTACCCTACAAGGCCTAAATTCTCCTGTAGATAAATATATCCGCGGAGAAGCAGGGGCAGAACTTAGCGAATCGGCAATTAGAGGCTTTAATCTCTTTATGGGGAAAGCAGCATGTGGGACCTGCCATTTTGCTCCTGTATTCAACGGCTCCGTACCTCCCAAATACATTGAGTCTGAATCTGAGGTTTTGGGAATCCCGGTAAGCACTGATACACTCAATCCAGAAATTGATCCAGATCTGGGACGCTACGCCAACGGACGGCACAAGGAAAAAGCCGAAATCTATTTACATTCTTTCAAAACGCCTACGGTTCGTAACATAGCGCTTACAGCTCCTTATATGCACAATGGGGTATATGAGACATTGGAAGAGGTAATGGATTTCTACAATAAAGGAGGAGGAACAGGCCTTGGAATAGATGTGCCGAATCAAACCCTTCCATTTGACTCTTTGGGTCTTAATACTACGGAAATCAGTGATATTATCACCTTCATGGAGGCTCTAACAGATACGGTTGGGCTTACTCATGTCCCTACTCGACTTCCAACCTTCCCTGAGGAGATGGACTTAAATGACCGAGTGATTGGAGGTAAGTATTAATCCAAGCTTGCGAGAGCATCATAATGTAGACGCAGGAGGGTGTTTTTCCCATTTCCTGCGTCTTAATTCTTACCTTGCTATTCTATCAAAAGAGTTCTCATGAAACTCAATAGATTCCTATTTATTGGCTTGTGGGTCCTCCAAGCTTGTAGTACTTCCCCCTCTCAAAATACATCGAGTACCGGATCAGAATCTGCGCGATCTCTGTGTGTGAGTTGTCATCAATATCCAGAACCAGGCTTATTAGATAAAAACACTTGGCAGCAGTTTATTTTGCCTAGAATGGGGTATATGTACGGGATATATCCGCATGACAGTACTCGAGAAGACTTGTTTGAGAAAAACCCTGGAAGAACTCACGTTGAACGAATAGGTATCTTTCCTTCCCAGCCTACAGTAGATCAAGCTACCTGGGAAGAGATTTACGCTTTTTATATTGAAAATGCCCCGCAAACCCTTCCGCTACCTAGCATACAGGATTCTCTAGGGACGCTTTCCTCATTTGAGGTTGAAATTCCCCCTACACGCATGTCTCCGCCAAGTACGACCTGGATTGAGATTGCCGGACCTGGAGCCATTTATTTGGGAGATGTGCATACGGAGACCCTCTATTTTTTGGATGAAACATTGACCATCCAACGAGCTGCAAAGGTAGGACATGGAGCTATGACTAGATGGGAAAGTAAGGAAGCACTTTACATTGGGGTTATGGGGTCTTTTTCTCCAACGGATAATCCAACGGGATATGTCCTTGAGCTTCCCCTTCAGGCTGCTCAACGCCCTAGAAAGGTAATATCCAGATTACAGAGGCCTGTATCAATTGCGCAGGCGGACTTGGATGGAGACGGTCTTTTAGACTATGTAATTTGTGAATATGCAAAATGGACAGGTCGCCTTGCTTGGTGGAAACAAAAGCCAGATGGGAGTTTTCAACCCAAATTACTGCGCAATCGCCCGGGAGCTATTGAGGCCTTTATCCAGGATTGGAACCAGGATGGAAAGCAAGACATTATTGCCCTCTTTGGCCAGGGAGATGAGGGTATATTCTTATACCTCAACCAAGGAAATGGAGTATTTCAGGAGTCCCCCCTTTTGCGCTTTCCCCCCAGTTATGGCTCGAGTAGCCTTCAATTAATTGATTGGGATCAAGATGGGGATAGTGATATTGTCTATACAGCCGGAGATAATGCAGATTATCTACCAGTACTCAAACCCTACCACGGCATACGCATTTTTCTCAATACGGATGGAACGCTTGAAGAATATCGCTTTCTCCCTATGCATGGAGCCTATGGTACAGCAATAAGGGATTTTGACAAGGATGGAGACCTAGATATTGCAGCCGTCTCCTTTTTTCCAGATTTTACCTATGATTCAACGGGGGGCTTTCGCTATTTCCAGAATCAGGGGGACGATCAGTTCAAGCGCTTTAGTATACCAGAAGCCTCCCTTGGACGCTGGATCGTTTTAGACGCAGGAGATGTGGATGGCGACGGGGACGAGGACATTGTATTGGGTTCCTTAGCATTTGAGGTGACAACTCCAGGAACCTTTGTAGAAGATTGGGTAGGGAGAGGAATTCCCTTTCTTTTGTTAAAGAATAAGCTTTTCCCATAAACAGACTTTTTTATACGCGTTTGCAAGTCCAGTTTCAAATGAACCCCCCAAAAGAATAGGACTGATTTTCGGGAACTATACGGAAATGATGGAAGTAGGGCACATCGTAAATCATATCGAAAAATGCTTTCATTTCAGGCCGCCTTTCAAAAGAGGCAAGCGAATGAGAAGCCGAGTCTTCCCAAAAGATATAGTCCATATACCATTGGGCTTCTACCAGAGCTTTTCCACACTGGCGGTACAAAAAAGAGGGGTGAGACTGTAGGACCTTATGCATCTTGTCAAAGACTTTGGTGTAGGATTCCCCCAAACCGGGCTGAACGCGATACACCGCAAGCTCAATCGTTTTTTCCAAGGGCAGATTGGGAGGCATGCCACACTGCAAATAGGGGCGAAACTGTTTGCGAAGCTCAACAGATGTCACAAAGGTATCGTGAAGTTGCTTTAGAGCCCCATTGGAAAAAGCTTTCCTACTTAAGGCAGCAGATTTAGGGGAATCCCATTGAATAAGGTCCATCCAAGTTGATTTACTGGACAGAGATCTATGCACGACACGAGACATAAATCCAGGCACCTTTTGTAATAACTGGTTTACATGATCAATCCATAAAGCGCTGTCTTGCAGTTCCCCAGAAATCTGGTAAACAGCAACTTCTAGGGCGGGAGAGGTTTGGTCGATCGAAATGGGGTCTTCGGATTGCATCAACGAATATTTTACAAATTCATTTAACTAAAGATATGGGCTAATGAATTATAAAAAAAGCATGCGCTTCCGAATCGTTCCTGCATATAGTTAAAGGTCATGGGGGGGTACTAGCACTTTCAAATAGCTTCTGAACTTCCTCCCAGGGGAGGTACTTGAAATTTTGGGTCGTATGCCTGCCCTCCACCGTTTGATTAAACCCATCTTGTGCAACAAATAATCCAGAGGAAAAGGGAGCTCCCAGGTTTGTACTAACCACGTCAATCCCATCTGTATCTTCCGTTCCATCGATCGATTCCCCACTTCCGATTCGAAAGCTGCCTAGGTAGGGATAGCCTTCAGTTGTACCAAATACGGCATAGGAGCTATTCCCCTGGCTTGAGGCGATGAGGTACTGCTCAACAGGTGTTTCGTAGATAGCAAGACCCTCGATATCGAAGCGAATGGCTGGATTTTCTCTGCCACTCATAGAAATAAAGGTAGGACTGGCTTCCGGTTTTGCCTCAAGGTCGAAAGCCCAAATCCCTCTATTTTCCTCTCCCACATATAAGGTCCCTGAACGCGTATTTGCAACCATTCCCTCAGGTTGAGAGCGAACCTCGAGTGTTCTGGTAAGTTCTCCCTTAATAGAATCCCGGCCAAATGGCAGGAGTTCCCACTGCTCGATTTGGCCCGATTTATCATTCAGGAAGGCATAAAATGTATCTCGGGTATTGTTGGTGTATAAGCAAAATCCATATACCTGATGCTGGACGCTTTTTATCCCCCCACTTATTTCAGTAAGGCTTCCATCTTCCGAATTAATTGCAAAGACGAGAATTTGATTTTTCGACTGTTCTGTCCCGGCTAAGAGATCAACTGTAGTACTATCGTTTAGGGGGAATTCATACAGGATATCTATATTATTCACATATCCCACCTCATAGGTATAGCGTTTTTTTCCTGCTAAGTCAAACACTTCTATCCCGAAACGCTTGTTGGAGCCATACACCAGGCTCTTGGTAGGGTCATAGCGGTTCACCCAAATAGCGGGATCATCTGCTGAGTCATCCCCTTCAGCAGCTTGTACCGGATCTGTTTCTACTGCGGCATATACGTCTGGAATCTCAGGTTCATTGGGCAGTGTGCAAGCAAAGGGGATCAGAGAAATGATCCACACAAAATATTTCAAAAGAAATCTATCCTGTTTCATTTAACCACGCAAGCGTATGGGAATAAAGGGGATCGAAGGAGGATGTTGACCAATATACCTCTTCCCTTTGCAAGCGCTCGGAAGAGATCCTAATTTCCAACCCTTTACCTAGCCCTCCTTCTGCAATTTTCTTAAAGTCCCAAAGGACCAAATTTTCTGGAACCAACTTAACTCTTCTTCCGCTTGTTTTTCAAGGAGTTCAGAAGCTTTCTCCCTGATAGACTCCTCAACAAGAGCGGCATTCCCTGATTGATAAGGAGGTTTGGGGTCGTATTCGATCATAAGTTGAGCGAGCTTAGCTCCTTCTTCTCCAGCAATCTTGGAAGCCAAGTGCAAGGCCATATCTATCCCTGCAGAAACCCCAGCCGCTGTAATTACTTTGCCTTGCTCTACCCATCGCTCCTGAAGGGGAGTAGCTTCATACTCAGAAAGCATGTTCAAGGTTTTCCAGTGGGAGGTCGCATGTAAGCCTTTTAGAATCCCTGCTGCTGCTAGGATAATAGATCCAGTGCAAACGGAGGTAGTCCATTGGCTCTTCTCGTGAATGGATTGAATCCAATTTAGGACCTTCTTATCCTTCATTTCCCGAACAAAGCCTATAGTGGAGCCTGGAATAATAAGGATATCTGCTTCCGTTACCTCTTTGATTCGGTGTTTTATATCTAAGTTTAGCAAGCGGGAATCGGGATGTATCTCTCCTTTGCTTTTGGCGACAAACATGACCTCAGCGCCAGGTACACTGCGTAAGACCTCATATGGCCCTATGGCATCCAGTAAGGTCATCCCATTGTATACATATATGACTACTTTCATAATGAAACCATTTTTGTTGATCCAAATTTAAAAAATTCCCATCTCCTCCTTTTTCAGGAGTCTTCAAAGGGGTTACCTTCTTTTTTGCCCTAACGAAATATACAAAACCCCTCCCAATACCAAAAAGGTACCAATAACCTGGTTATACGTAATTTCTTCCTCAAGGTAATACCAGGCCATAAGCATGGTAGAAATGGGACCGATACTTCCAATGATGGCGGTATTGCTCGGCCCGATCCTTGCAATCGCCTCCGAGAATAAAAGCAGAGGAATAACCGTGGCAATGATGGCAATGGCAAAGGCAATTCCATAGACCCGTGGACTGTGCTGAAACAGGTCCCCTTCTCCGAATAGGAGGTAATGGGTTACAACCCCTACAAAAGCGGCTATCATCGCATGGGCGGTGTAGCGCATAGGCCCAATCTTGGGAATAAGCCTACCACTACCAACCATGTAGATGGAATAAGAAAGTGCAGCCCCTAGAATCCAAAGGCCACCCAGCAGGAACTGGTTTTGACCCCCTAATTCGATGCGGTCATAAAAGGCATAAAACAATCCTGCATAGGTAAATACCAAGGCTAGGTATTGGATTCGCTGGATGGGTCTTCGGTTATAGATGGAATCAAAAATCACGACTAGCGTTGGATATACGAATAGAATGAGACGTTCCAAGCTGGCGGTAATGTAGGTAAGACCAATGAAGTCAAACAAGCTGGCTAAGTAGAAGCCTGCTAGTCCCAAGAGTAAGATGGAAAGCGCATCTTTCCTTCCTAAGCGGTCTTTTGCCGAAGGGGGACGTTTGAGGTATGCCATTACGGCGAAAAATGGCAAGGCAAATAACATACGTAAGGTGAGCAGACTAACCGGACCAATGGGGTAACCATAGCCTAGCTTGACAAATATCGCTTTAGAAGAGAACAAAATTGCGCCTACAAAAGCAAAGAGGCTGCCTAGTAGAAAAGGAAGAGTGGAAATATGTGCGATCCTGTTCATTCGGATCGCAAGTATACGTTAAATTTACAGAATCTGGAATCCGCGCAGCCCAAGCTTAAGTTCTGCAATATCTGCAGGCCCCAGCTTCATAGAACTGGGATGGGTGATCAGGAATTTAAGGGTACTCTCAGAAAGGGCGAGGCGGTTTTCTCGGCCAGCGATTCGGAAATATGCAAGGTCTTTATTCCATTTTCTTCCCAGATAGACGATTTTTTTCATCACGTGGCATGCGTTAGGTGAAATTGTTTTTTCCTTCATCTTTTAGACGAGTCACAAGAGGTTTTGCCATGTGGGAAGGAAAGAGATTCCATAAAAATTTTGGGAGGTAGAAGGTATTTCTCCTTAAGACCTTGTATTAGTAAGCAAGTAGGCTGGCTATTTTCTCACCCACTTTCTCCGCTGAAGGAAGCATGGTCTGCTCCAACAAAGAATTCAACGGAATGGCAGGCAGGTTTTCTGCTCCCAAGGTCATAACGGGAGCATCCAAATAGGTGAAGCACTGCTCCTGAATCCATCCCGCCAGGCTTCTGGCAAAGGAGTTTTGAATAGGCTCTTCGGTAAGGACCAGACAACGGCTATGGGTTTTAACAGACTCCATAATGGCTTCTTCGTCCAGTGGAACCAAGGTACGAAGGTCTAGGATTTCCACCTGGCCGGGAAATACCTGGGCAGCATTCAAGGCCCAATGTACCCCCATGCCGTAAGTGACGATTGTTAAGCTTTCTCCTTTCTCGATCGAATGAGTATCTGCTTCGAGCACCTTTAATGCCTTGCCAAAAGGAAGTACATAGGCCGCATCAGGCTCTACCTGTTTGGCGTAGTCCGTTCCGGGAACTTTAGACCAGTACAGGCCTTTGTGTTCGAAGATTACCACAGGATTGGGGTCATAATAGGCCGCTTTGAGCAGTCCTTTGAGGTCTGCTCCGTTGCTAGGATAGGCTACCTTAATTCCTTTGATATTACTGATGATGGTTTCTACACTTGAAGAATGGTAGGGCCCTCCAGAGCCATAGGCCCCGATAGGAACACGCAATATCATACTGACAGGGAATTTCCCGTTGGAAAGATAACAGGAGCGACTTACCTCAGTGAAGAGTTGGTTGATGCCAGGAAATATATAGTCCGCAAATTGGACCTCTACGATAGGTTTGAGCCCTACGGCTGACATCCCCACCGTTGAGCCGATGATAAAGGCCTCCTGTATAGGGGTATTGAATACGCGGTCATCACCAAACTTTTCTGCAAGAGTGGCTGCTTCGCGAAAAACGCCTCCTAGGCGTTTTCCTACGTCCTGACCATAAAGCATGCATTCTGGATGGGCATTCATCAATTCTTCAATACCGTGAATTGCTGCATCTACCATAACCGCCTTTGCTGCAGAACTGGGGCTGCGCTCTCCTTGCTCTTCTGTAATAGGTGTTGGAGCGAATACATGGGTATACAAATCTGCAGCAACGGGATCTTCCGCCTGACTTGCCTTTTCATAATCGAAGTATACCTTTTCCTTTGCTCCTGCTTCTAAGGCTTCTAACTCTGCGTTAGTAAACCCAGCATCCAGCATTTGCCCTTTGAGGATCGGATATGGATCTCGGAGGCGCTGAACCTCGAGGTCATCTCGATACCACTCCATTCTTACGCCAGAAGTATGGTGGTTGAGGAGAGGTACCTTGGCATGAACGAGGAAAGGCCTACGCTCGGCTCTTATTTGAGAGATCACCTGCTTTAGTACAGTATAGGATTCGATAAAATTGCTGCCATCTACACGCTTTCGTTCAATACCGTTGAATCCTTGTGCATACTCATAAGCATCCTGGGCACGTATCTCGGAGGCATGGGCGGAAATATCCCACTCATTATCCTGAACCAGGAATAAAATGGGCAATTGCTTCAATGCTGCCATTTGGAAGGCCTCCGCAACTTCTCCTTCTGTGATACAGGCATCACCTAGGGAACAAAGTACAATGGGGTTAGAACCTTCTGCAGCAAGGCCAAGGCGCTCCTTGTATTGAATACCCATGGCTGAACCCGCTGCCGGAATGGCCTGCATTCCTGTAGCCGAAGACTGATGGGGAACCTTAGCCTTGTCGGGATCGTTAAGACTAGGGTGAGAATAATAGGTTCTACCTCCTGAAAAGGGGTCGTCCCGCTTGGCAAGTAATTGGAGCATCAAGTGATAAGGCTCCATTCCTAGGCCCAATAGCAAGGCGTCATCGCGATAATAAGGATAGGCAAGGTCCTGAGGCAGGAGCTGCATACCTACGGCAAGCTGAATAGCTTCATGTCCTCTAGCAGTCGCATGGACATACTTCGATACGACTTTGAACGCTGCTTCGTAAAGCTCCACCATAGCCATCTCAGTGCACATGAGTTCAAAAGCCCTTTGCAAGACCGCTCGATCAACTTTTTGATGTATC
>JBCCTX010000112.1:0-21465 GCA_039197765.1 Bacteroidota bacterium | reverse complement strand
TTTGCGCGAAAACAACTCACTTATACCCTTTCTGATAAACATGCGTTTAAGCTTTCCATAGCACCCACCTACTCCTACCGAACTGGGGATGACCTCTTAATAGACGGAGCGTTTGATCCAGCTCTCGATGATGGCTACCTATTTGACTTAGTTACCGGCTTGGAATACGCAGCTGACCTGTTGGACGGACGCTTGCAAAACATGGCCTTCATAAAAAACTACCGACAGAATATTCGCATTGAATCCCTTGATGCTAGTGTAGAGGGGGTACAGATAGATGAGCGCTCGGTAAGTAATGTGGGAGCAGGGAACGGACTGAAATACGATTGGTCCTCCCGTTTTTCTACTAAGTTGAGCTATGAGTTTGCCTATCGCCTACCGCGGCAAGATGAAATCTTTGGAGATGGCCAGTTGATACTAGAGAACCTGCAACTGCGCCCTGAGAGTAGCCACAACCTCAACCTACAAGGTAGCTATAGCAATAAGGTGGGAGCCGCATCTGAATGGCAAATCCAAGGCAACTTTTTCCTTCGACGAATAGATGACCTTATCTTTTTACTCGTAAACGCAAATGATTTGGGTTCCTTTCAAAATGTGTGGAGTGCAACTTCGCAAGGCCTTGAATTTAGTGGGAGATGGAAAGATTTTATTAAGGGCTTCACCTTAGCTGCAAATAGCACTTATCAGCAGTATATCAATACCTCCGACAGCGGGCCATTCGTTGATTTTAGAGGGGATCGCATCCCGAATACGCCTTACTTTTTTGCCAATGGATCAGCGGAATACCAATTGGAAAACGTGCTCAAAAAGGAAGATAATCTATCCATATTCTGGAATACTCGATTTGTAAATTCCTTCTTTGTCGGATGGGAAAGCGCGGGACTACAGCAATTCAAAGCGGAAGTACCTAATCAGACGACACATAGGGCAGGTGTTTCCTATCAGTTCGCTATCAAAGGCATACAGAACGCCCTCACCCTGGAAATACAAAACTTAACCAATGCAAAAGTCTTTGACCTCTTTGGGGTACAGCGACCGGGCAGAGCTTTTTACCTTAAATCAACCATTCAGTTTTAACACTAAAGAAATCAACCTTCTATCTGGTACCCTATGAAAGAAAAACGATAAACGACCCTAAGGCAAATGAGTAAAAAACCCTGCCGAGGAATGTGTCGTTGCAGGACACATTCCCGAAAGTGGCAGGTAACAAGTAAATAACTGTCAAACACAAAGTAACAAAAAATGAAAATCTTTAACGCTAACAACACAACGAAAAACTCCAAGGGATGGGTATGGATGCGCATGCTATTAATAGGAATCATTTCTCTATCGATTATTTCCTGCGATGAGGATGACGATGATATGGTAGATATGGAGCCTGAGGTACAGGAAGTGGAATCCGCATGGGTGACAGGGTACTTTGTTGGGACCCCTCAAGGTAGGGTGTGGTATCTCCGCGTCGACGAGGAGGTTCCTACGGAGTTTGATGCTTCGGAAGCAGTCGAATTAGGATTTAACCAACGCATGTACTCCTTCGGTGAAAATCCATATGTCTGGGATAGCGACGCCAGAACTATGACCAAGTGGGAAGTGGATAAAACAGATCTAAGCCTCTCACCAGCTGCAATTATGAGTTTGGCTTCTACGGGTTACCAAAGTTTTGTTGCGTATCCAGCCTTTATTTCAGAAACCCAGGCCTTTGTTACCAACCTAACAGAAGGATTAATTATAGAGTGGAACCCAAGTGATATGACCATCACAGAAGTTCATCAAGTGGAGCCACTTATGTCTATACATGAGGGTGCTTCCGTCAATGAATTCTTTAACTATGTAAAAGGTAATAAGATCTTTATGCCTATTGGTCAGGATGGTCCTCCGAACTGTTGCGACATAAATACATCGAATATGGGAGCTACAGTCGCTGTATTTGATGTTAATACCAAAACGCTAGAATATGTAAAAGACGATAGATTGATGTCCAGTGTATTCAGATTTGTATCGGATGAAAGTGGTTCGTTTTATGTTCAGCCTATTGATGAAAACAGTTGGATCTCAGAATATTTTGATTTTGAGCCTAGTGATACCCCTTCCCCTCACACCGTTCTCAAATTCAATGATGACGGTACATTTGATCCTAGTTTTCAATTAAATTTAGATGAAGTGTTGGATATCGAGGTGTATTCTGAAGCCGTACTAGTTGCTGATAATAAGATCGTATTCAATTATTATGACTCAAACGATGGGCAGCTTGCTCCGTCTTATGAAGATAGTAGAAGCCTCTTTGACGAAGTCTCTGCCAGAACTGTGGCTGTAGATTTAACTACTGGAGAGGTGACTGACTTTACTGCACTGAGTAAATATGATTTTATAATCATTTATAATACAATCGATGGAGTAAATTATTATGTAGCATTTACCTCTGAAGTTACGGCGTTCGATACGTCTTACATCGTGCGTCAAGACGCGATTGACAGCTATACTGAGCTAGGAACGTACAGCAATGTTGCAGCGCAGTGGGTAGGTAAGCTTTGGTAGTACTTTCATGTTCATTAGATTTGATATACTTAAGAGGATGTCTCATTAGGCATCCTCTTCTCAATAAGCATGACCACACCTTACCGGAGTTTGTAACTCATTGCAAGCCCCCCACCTGTATCATCTACCAGGGTAACAAATTCGGGCAGACTTTCTACATACTTCAAGTAGGCTTTTGTAGCAGGCATACCCCGATCCGAATCTGTGGGTCGGACATTGTGTGCTGTAAAACAGCCTCCTTGCTGCAATTTGGGAGAGACATCTTTGAAGTAGTTGATATACCAGTCTTTATCCGCATCGCTGAATACAAAATCATATGGACCTTCTATTTTCTTAGTCAATTTATGCGCATCGCCCAATTTGGCGTCAATGAAATCTGAAAGCCCTGCTGCTTCAAAGTTGGCTAGGGCTTCTTTGTATCGCTCTTTGTTTACTTCAAGGGTGGTCAGTTTGCCTCCTGTCTTACTCATGGCCCAGGCTATCCATATCCCAGAGTGGCCGGTAGATGTGCCGATTTCCAGGCCACTGGTATAGCCACGTTTTACGATGAGGTCAAATAGCAACTGACCGTCTGAAGTCGGGACATTGTTATCTCGCCACTTCCCCTTTTTACTTTTGAGAAACTGTTTTACGCGACTATCGAGTTCAGGTTCCTGATTGGAATCAATGTTGGTACAACTACCTAAAAAGCAAATCGCTAGCATCAGTAGCCATGTAATTCCTGTATATCTGTGAATGATCATATTAATAGGGGTTAAGGTATATAGGGTAAGCTAATCAATTGATTGGAGGAAAAAGTCGAAAAGTTTCACCTAATTGGGCAGCAGAATGTAAGGGTGGGCTTCTCCGCTTTACAGACAAAAAGGGCTATTCCATGTGTCCAAAATTCAAATTAAACTAAACTGGCAGGGATCCAGTTGAAGAATAGCTAGGTGTAGCATATGAGTATGCAAACATAATCCAAACCGCTTTTAGCTGATAAAACCGCTAGAATGAAACGTTTAGTTGTTGAAAAAGGTAAAATTATTCAACGTAAGGGGGAGTTAAATTCCAAGGTGTATCAGGTCGTTTCTGGCCTGTTACGTAGTTATTACATTGACTCCAAAGGAAAGGAACACATTTTCATGTTTGCTCCTGAGGGTTGGTATATCGCTGATACGGTTTTGCCGACAGAACCTTGTGAGTTGTACATCGACGCAGTAGAAAACTCCGAGGTAATCCAGGGGGAGAAGGATCCCAATTCCAAACAGCTCGATTTACCCAAACTTATCCGGAGAATTGACACCCTTCAAAAAAGAGTAGTGATGATGATGAGTGAACCCGCCATAAACAGATATGAACATTTTCTGAATACATACCCAGAAATTGTACAAAGAGTCCCCCAGAGAATGATTGCCTCCTACCTAGGTATTACCCCTGAAGCGCTGAGTACTATAAAAAGACAACATATACCCAAAAAATAAGCACTGCAGCATTTCTTAACGTACATTAATGCTTTTTGATTCAGCTCTTTATACCTTTCGAAAGTCATTTCGACCTAGCTAAATCATGTCGTTAGAAAACAGAAATTCCATATTGGGTTGTTCCCTTCCTGCCTAAACCTGCACGTATAATTGCTGTTGAATGCTTGAACAATTGAGATTAAAATTAGAAAATTTGTTTCCCCTATCTGATGAAATTTGGCAGGAGGTTGCCCAAAATACAAGAGAAATAGTCTTAAAAAAGGGAGAAACATTAATACCTTATAGCAGCTTAGCTACAACGGCAAACATCATTGTTTCTGGTTCTGCAAAAAAATCCATGATCGACTCAAAAGGAAGCAAAACAGCCATTTGGTTTTTCTTCCAAGATATGTTTGACGTAGCGGTTTGTTTCGATAGCTACTATTTGGAGGAACACACCAAATACGAAATCACCGCCCTCGAAAATTTAGTGGTATTCCAAATCGAAAAGGAAAAGATTGAAGATTGGTTGGAAAGATTTCCAGCCTTCAACCGCTTTTACAGGAAAGATATCATGAAATCTTTTTTCCTCGTCACTGAAATTCGCAGCCACATGCTTTCTCACACCTCTACAGAGTTCATCCAATACCTTCGAAAGAACTATCCAGAGATCATCGAAAAGGTTCCGCTTAGATACATAGCCGATTTCATGGGAATAACTCCAGAGTGGCTCAGTAAAATCTATAAGAAAGCGGGCTAAACAGGTGGATTTTCTAGGATTACCAAGCCTATCTGGACAAACGTAACACCCTACTTTGATTAAGCATCCAAATTCAACGCATTTATCGAGTATTGAAGCGAGTAAAATAAAGGAAAATCTTCCTTCTTTTGGTTTGGTTCTTTTGCTCAGTAGGGCCATAGCTATCCCTTCGGGATATTTTTAACATAAAATCACCAGATCCATTTTGAATGATGATGACCCAATAAATAGGTACGGTACCCACCTTTTCGAGGAATAGTATTAAGCCTCGAAATATTTTAATTCATTGAATCTTTTGCAAAATCAGCTTAACCTACTGAAATATAGGCGATTATACCCCTATTTAGACCGCGAATTTTTATTGATTTAAGGATAATTCTTTCAACCTTAAATTAATTCAAGGTCATTTTCTGAACAAGATTTTACATTTAAGGGTATCTGGAGATTGCTGCTTTAAAAGGGTCGACTCAACTATCTCCAGATGCTAAGAAAATAATCCCAAATAGACACATCATGATCAGAACAATCACCACATTCGCCACATGGGTATGGCTAGGCGCATGGGTATTCACCTCCCCTATCTATGCTCAAGATGAGCAAGCAGTTCCCTTGACTTCTAGCGTGCAGGAAATGAACCAGCTTAACAAGCTTCCCTCAGAATTTACAACAGAAATAATTGCAGTAGATGAAGAGGGAAAAACCCGTGCACAAAAGATTATTGAACTATACGAGTTACTCGCAAGTGATCCTACAATTGAAAAAGTCAAGAAATACGTCCGAGATGATTATGTCCAACACAGTCCCATGCTCCCCGATGGTCCAGAAGGACTTGCCATGTTCTTTCGAGGATTGACTAGCCAGTATCCGGTTACAATAGATGTACATCGAATCATGGTCATAGGAGACTGGGCTATGGCACATGTCAACTTCCGTAACCTAGACACGGAAGATCCTAATGACCTGGGAAATGCTGGAGTAGATATTTACACTTTTGGCCCAAATGGCAAACTATCCGAGCACTGGGATGCAGTCCAGGGAGTTCCTACCTATTCGGTAAATCCCAACGGAATGTTTTTGAGAATAAGAGGCAACTAACAACCTAACCCTACACACTAAATCATGAAAAAACTATTGGTGTTGCTTCTCCCTATAGTGGGAGTAGGTCAGCTATTGGGTCAAAATAGCGAACGGAAAGCCTATCCAGTTCCTCCTGAATCGGACAAAAAAATGTCATATTACGATCGACAAAAAATTGATATCAGTAACCTCCGGGATTACTATGATGGGCTACTAATAGCCGATGTGATGATTCACGCCGATGGCATGTTTGACACTCAGACAAAATGGAAATTGACGCTGTTCCAAATGATATTGGCAGAAAGTAATCACCACATAGCGCGCAGCGCTTATCAGTTGGCTTTATTGGGAGTTCCTCTTGAGGAGATCCTTACTATATGGGCACCTGATTACCCAGCTTCAATCGAAGATCCGCGCATTCGCGCTGCATTTCAATACATTCAAGTAGCAGCAACCCTCCCAACCCGCGTAACGGCTGATACCCATGCTATGCTGCGCATGCAGTTTATTGACAGACAAATAGCTGAACTCACAGAGTTAGCTTCCATCAATGCTGCCAATGCCGTTCACGACCACGTATTACCCATAGCCACTGATCAGAAAACGATTGACTGGGCTACTGCAAATCTAGCTACAGTAGGTTGGTCAGTCGGACTTAATGCAAGCACTCCTGAAGAGCAGCGTGCCAATCCGTACGTAGGGGAAGCTTTGCAAAAGGCCCATGCGGAAATTATAGCAGAATGGAAGACAGATGACCTTGCAGCTGCCGATCCAGAATTTGAAACCGACTGGATCAATTACCTCACGGGATATGGTGTATCGCCTGTAACCTTTGATGCAGATCTAGATGGGATTGAAGACCCATTTGACGCCTTTCCTGTTGAGTACTCCCTTTGGAAGAAGCCAGGATTAGTAGAAGAAAATGCTCCCGATCCTTCCACACCCACTTTCAATGTAGACGCTTATGACTATACATTTTTTAAACCTGCTGTCGTACCAGAAACTAATTATCCATTCAGTGATCGGCACCTATTGGACCTGGAATGGACCCGCCAGTCCTCACTTGGGACACTTATGATGGATGCATATACCCTAACCAAAGACCGGGCTCTTTCGCTTAAGATGAAATGGTCTTTGTTCTTCATTTACCAGTTGGGAAGTGGCTGTGTACACTGTCAGGTTCACGGCTCTTTTGGCGTATTCCAAGAATTTGAGAAGGATTATGTAAATGATGAGATTCCTTCTGAGGAGCTACCTGCAGTCATTGAGTATATCCACGGATTAATGGATTTCGAACGTTCCGATCTATTCACCGATGCCCAAAAAGTAGCTTTCCGCATTGCACGTGATGCAGGCCCAATGCCTTCCTATACCACCGCTGCACACATTGAAGAATTGCGTCGATATTACAGCGACCGAGAAATACAAGAGATCCTTTCCAATTTGGTACTAACGGGTTGGTTAGCAACTACCATCCAATCCCAGGCCGTGGTTACAGATCGTAAAAGTATGTCCTGGGCCCTGCGAAATTTGACCCCTACGGGTTGGAATCCAGGGGTACATACAGGATGGCCCAATGAGCAGCGCCCTTTTCATATGAGCGAACTATTTGCAACCGTATTTGCCAAGCTCTCAGCCGGGGAAGTTCCCGATGCAGGGTCGGAGTGGATCGGCGTCGATATTCCTTTAGCCGTTGACTCAGATGCCGATGGAGTAGAAGACGCATACGATGGATTTCCCAATGACCCAGAACGCTGGGAAGATACAGACCGAGATGGTATTGAGGACTCCTCCGATGAAGACATTGATGGGGATGGCATTCCCAATGACGTGGAGAGGGAAAGAGGAACCTTTCCCTACAAAGCCGACTCAGATGGCGATGGGGTAGACGATGCCAGCGAAATAAAGGCAGGAACGGATCCCATCAACCCCCACAATTTTTGAAATAAACCATGGAACACTATCTAGGAAGTAGGAGTACTATTCCCCAACAGGGACTTCCCACACTAGGAAGGAGTAGGCAGGGTAAGCAGGGATACATCAGACTTTTGATCTTACTTGTGAGTTTGATGTGGATATCCTCCGTTTATGCGCAAACGAAAGAGGAAGAACCAGATACAAGCCGCGTTTCCCGTCAACCCATTGGCCGATTTCCCGACGACGCCATTGTTACTCGGGGAAGCTTCGACCGGTCAATCTCTATACAAGGTACCGATGGCGCTTTCAGGGTTGGCGGCAACGTGATTGTCACAGCAAACTATGATTTTGACAATTTAGGATTCCAACAAATCAGTTTTCAGCCTACCATCCCGCTCGATGGTACAAGTGAGGATGGAGAAAATCAGTTTGCTGCCCATGTCCGCTTATCGAGAGTTAACTTTGACTACCGATCCCCTACTCAGCTCGGAGAATTCCGCGTATTTGTCGAATTCGATTTTTACGGCGATGGGCCTGGTGGTGAACTTGTCAACAATTATACACTTAGCTTACGCCACGCTGTCGCTGAACTAGGCAACTGGAAATTTGGTCAGTTTTGGTCGGGATTTATGGATGTATTCTCACAGCCAGAAACTGCCGACCCAGGAGGCCCTCTAGGCCTTCCAAGTAAACGGAACCCCGGTATTTACTACGTAAATGGGGAGCAAAAAGCAACTTCTTTTGGTCTTGGCATAGAAAATCCAACAGCGGATTTGAATGGAAGAATTGACCTACAACGTTCAGAATCAATGCCCAGCTTTGTAGGCTTTGTAAAAATCAAGCATAAATGGGGTTATTTCCGTATTGCTGGAATGACCCTTCAACAGCGATCTACCGCTGAAGATCTAGTAACTGGAGGAGCGCATCTTTCTGGGAGGTTCAATTTACCCTTTATCCATCAACAGGACAATCTCGCCTTTGCTTTTCAAGCAGGAGAGGGATTCACACATTACTACACCTCGTTTGCTGTAAGATTGGATGGTCTTATCCGCGATGATGGTTCTGTGGAAGCCACTCAGATACTCGGTGGCTTTGCTGCTTACCAACACTGGTGGTCTCGCAAGTGGCGTTCGACCGTCAATGCTAGCTTTTTTGACCTTGATTATCCTTCAGACTTTGATCCATTTGCTTACCAGAGTGGTTACCGCCTCTCTGGGAATCTCGTATGTACCCCAATCCTCGATGCCACGTTTGGCTTAGAGCTCAATTATGAATCCTATGAAACGGTTGAAAATGCAAAAGGCGATGGGCTTAGGCTTGAGTTCGTTTCTCGCTTTGATTTCTAATTATACAGCCAGATGGGATCAGAGCCAGTCGATCTTGGATAGGCAAACTTTAGCTCATATAAGAAAGCTACTCATCATGAAGTGGATGATGATAGGTGTGCTTCCTATAATGGCTACAAAGCATTCACTCGCCCAGGTTCACGCTCCTCAAAAACAGCAACCTGAACAAATCGAAAAATATATAGAGGTAATTACTTCCATCATCAATGCCCATTCACTAGAAGAAAATGAGGGAAGTATAGGCAATGAATTGCACCTGACGTATTGGTTCCGCAAGGGGCTAGGAGCTGGACTATCGTTGACAGCTAAAGTAAGAGAGACAGAATTGATATACGATATAGCCCTCATTGGTAGCTGGAGTCCAGTAAAATGGCTCACGACAAATTTAGGTCCCAATCTATCTTGGGAAGGAAACGAAAGAGACTTTGGAGTATCGGCTTATCTGGAAGTAGAAATAAACTTACACGTAATAGATAAGATACACATCGGACCTGTAATAGGAACCTTGGTAGGGCACGAAAGCGAATTAACTCATGGATTTCACCTCGGATTTGAACTGTGACTGTATATGTAAAGGTAGCCTAACTTTTTACAGCATCCTTCGTGCAGTCCTTTCAGCTACAGGGTGAATCCTGTCATGTGCATTACAAACTACTAAAAAGATGAGGAATTAGATGCTATGCGTAGGGAGGTGCTTGGCCTCAACGAGACAAAAGAGAATACATGAGTTTACACGCAATAATTATCTACAAATGAGCACAAATGAAAGGGTATTCACAGATAACAGGCACTATGACAAAGTACCACTCTCTCCTATTAAGCAAGAGTTCACACACTTCAACCTAAGGGTAGAGGGAGAAATTCCCCCTGTATTGAATGGACTCTATGTGAGAAATGGCCCCAATCATATAGATGAGGTACATCCGCATCACCATTATTTCAGTGGACACGGAATGGTACACGGGGTTCGATTGAGAGAAGGGCAAGCCTTGTGGTATCGGAACCGCGTAGTGAAGACAGGAGACGTACCTAAAGTAATGAATGTAGCTGATCCTGGAGGACCAATTTCGCATAATATAGATGCCTCACCCAATACGAATGTGGTCCTTTTTGCTGGGAAACTGTATGCCAGTATTGAAGCAGGTCCCAATCTGGTAGAACTAGATCCCTATTTGGAAACTGTAACACGGAGTACCCTCAATGGAGCCTTAGAATTTGGGTATACAGGACATCACAAAATTGATCCTGAAGATGGAGATGTTCATGCTGTCGTGTACAATATGGCCCTTGGGGGGCAAGCCCTTTACATCAGGTTAACCTCTGATGGAGAGCTACTCAATCAAGTCAAAGTTCCTCTTACAGGGGCAACCCAGATTCACGATATGTCTATCACTAAAAACTATGTAATTATCTATGATCTCAATGTCGTTTTTGATCCCAAACTAGCTAAACTAACTACCCTCCCTATTACTTGGAACGGAGAAAAGCCAGGGCGTGTGGGCATCCTCCCCAAAGACGGCACAGCAGCAGATGTGAAATGGTTTGAGGTAGAACCCTGCTACGTATATCATCCCATGAATGCCTACGAAACCTCTGATGGGAACGTAATTATGGATGTGAGTCGGTATAAGCGTGCCGCGCAAAAGGATATGTATGGCCCACTAGGCGATACGGTACCCACCATCGACCGATGGACCTTTTCGTTAAATGGGAAAACCGCTCGTGGCAAAGAAGAACGCGTGGTAGATCAGCCCTTAGATTTCCCCAAAATTAACCCCTTTGTGGAAGGAAGACCCTATAGGTATGGGTACGGTGCGCAAGCAAGCTTAGAGCCTATGTTCCATGGTGCAGTAAAAATTGATCATGCCACTGGTAAAACCGAACACCAAGATTTTGGAGGGGGAAAAGCAGGTGAACTCACCTTCATTCCCCGACCAGGAGCCACTGATGAAGATGATGGGTGGTTGGTTGGCTACGTCTATCAGCCCGAAAGAGACCAGTCAAGATTGATTATTCTCAATGGCCAAGATTTCTCAGGCGAACCCCAGGCAAGTATATGGATTCCAGACTCGTACGTTCCGATCGGAACCCACGGAGGCTGGTTCCCCCGTATGGGAGGACTATGATACACTTACCCAAAAATAAATTAACCTCATGAATAAACTAATTGCATTTTCATTCGAAGACGAGTACGGCGCTAACGCTGCCTTAGCCAAGGTAGATGCACTTAAGGAAAACTATTTGATTACCATTAGTGATGCAGTTGTCGCTAATGTAAGAGAAGATGGCAAGGTCAAATTAAACCAATCCGTGGATTTGGTAAGTAGGTCTGCTCTAGGAGGCGGATTTTGGGGAGGCTTAATCGGACTAATCTTATCAGGTCCACTGGGCTTACTCTTGATCGGAGGAACCAGTGCTGCCCTGGGCGCCTTAATGGGGTCATTGAGCGACTACGGAATAAAAGATGATTTTATTAAATCCCTCAGCAGCAAACTGCAACCAGGTACTTCAGCCTTATTCTTATTGATTGCCGAAATGACAGAGGATAAGGTATTAGAAGAAATGAAAACCTGGGGAGGGGAAATCATCCAGACCTCTCTTTCAAAAGAAGCGGAAGAAAAATTGCGGAATGTTACAAGAGAAGATTGAAATTAATATTTATACGGATTTTGCAAGCGAAAAAGCAAGGGCTGGCCGCGATATCCTGGATCGCGTGTTGACATCCGTTGAGGAAGAAGTACGGTTTACCTATAAAATTTGCTCCCCTCAAAGCGATAAGGAAGAAAATTGGGTGAGGGCAAAAGCGCTTTTGGCAGCTGACAAACAGGAAAAGTTGGGTGAGCTTCACCGCATGTTATCCGAAAAGGGTACCATCTTAACAAGAGAGGCTCTCGATGAAATTATCCGAAATCTCAATCTCGATAGAGAGCGATTTCACACAGACTTTAGCTCAGATAGCCTGCTCAAGGAAATGGAGGCAAATGCTGTAGAAGCACAAAAAAAAGGGGCTGACATATTTCCTGCCCTTACGGTCAATGGGCGTATCTATCGAGGAGCTTGGGACGAATATGCTTTGTTAGAAGCCATTGACCGACGAGGAGGCTACCACGTCGAAATGGCTATAGAGAAGTTCTTTAAATGGGGAGCTTCGGCCGCCTTTGCACTACTCATTGCCACGATAGCAGGCCTACTATTTGTAAATATTGGGTTCCATGAGCTATACGAGTATGTTCGTCATGCCCCCTTCGGCTTCATATTTGGCGAATATGCATTCACCTTACCGCTGGAAACCTGGATCAACGATGGATTGATGGCACTGTTCTTTCTTCTGATCGGGATAGAGATAAAGCGCGAGGTGCTCTATGGAGAACTTTCCGACGTCAAAAGAGCAGCTATGCCTATACTTGCTGCTGCAGGAGGAATGCTCGTTCCTGCAGGTATATATTTAGCTGTCAACTTCAAGGGAGATGGTGCTCACGGCTGGGGGGTTCCCATGGCTACGGATATTGCCTTTACCCTGGGCCTGATGGCACTCTTAGGCGACAAAGTTCCCGTCTCCTTAAAAGTATTCGTTTCTGCCTTGGCAGTTGCAGATGACCTGGGCGCCATCATTGTCATCGCCATTTTCTACGGACATGGATTTCATATGGAGCCTTTCCTAGCTGCTGCATTAACCCTCAGCGTGATGGCATTCTTGAGCTACAGAAAGGTTTATTCGATTACGATCTATCTACTCTTGGGTATAGTCCTTTGGTATTTCGTTTTTGAAAGTGGATTACACGCGACCCTTGCAGGGGTCTTAACTGCCATCCTCATCCCTTCGCGACGCAGCGGTAACCTGATCGGAGCAGCTACACAAGCAGCTGTAGTATTTGAATACGAAATTGAGTATGCCAAAAAGCAAGAGGAACACGTCGGAATCCGACACGGCTCCCTGCGCTTGTTACAAAAAGCGGTCGAAAGGCTCAGAGAGCCTAGTTACTACCTGGAACATACCCTCCAAAACTGGGTTAATTTTCTGATACTTCCCCTTTTTGCATTTTTTAATACAGGAATCTTACTAGCAGGCTCAGCATTCAATTTATTCGATCCTGTCAATATAGGGATTATTTTAGCGCTTTGTTTGGGAAAACCTTTGGGTATATTCGGTGCGAGCTGGCTTGCCTCGAGAGCAGGAATCGCACAGCTTTCTGCTGAGATTTCCTGGATACAGGTTTTAGGAGCAGGATGTCTGGCTGGTGTAGGCTTTACCATGTCTATTGTAGTAGCTAGTACTGCCTTTGAAGGGGGCATCTTAGATGCGGCCAAGGTCAGTATCCTACTCGCTTCTTTTATATCTGCCGTCTTAGGGTTGTGGGCCCTAAATAGCGCAACTCGTCCGTAACTAGTAACACCCAACTTATTCTCTGAAACCTCATTTATGGATACCTCAAACACATTAAGCATTCCCAAAACCGAGAAAGAACGCATCGTAATCGTTGGAGCGGGCTTTGGAGGGCTTGAAATAGCTAAGTGCTTGAAAAACTCAGCTTACCAAGTTATCTTAATTGACAAAAATAATTTCCACCAGTTCCAACCCCTGTTTTATCAAGTAGCCATGGCAGCACTCGAGCCCAGCTCGATCATTTTTCCTTTGAGGCGAGTTTTCCGGGAAAAACAAGATGTACACGTGAGAATTGCCACCGTGGAATCTGTAGACCCGACCCAACAAATCCTCCACACCTCCTTTGGATACTTGCCCTACGATCACCTGGTATTGGCGATGGGAGCTACGTCCAATTTCTTTGGCAACAAGAAAATGGAGCAGTTGGGAATTCCTATGAAGTCGGTATCTGAGGCTATAAATGTTCGGAATACCCTGCTAGAAGACTTTGAACACGCCCTGGCTGTGGGTACCTATGAAGGAAGACAGCCCTGGCTCGATATTGTCATTGTCGGAGGAGGTGCAACTGGCGTAGAGCTGGCTGGAAGCCTTGCCGAGATGAAAAAGACCGTTTTTCGGAAAGACTATCCCGAGCTTGATACCTCTGAAATGGATATCTACTTGGTTGAAGGAGGAGATCGACTCCTTTCCGGGATGACTGAGTTTTCGTCCAAGCACACCCTTGCCTATCTCAAAGGATTGGGGGTAAGGGTAAAGCTCAATACATTGGTCAAAGACTACGACGGTGAAACGGTATTTTTATCTGATGAAAGTACCTTGCAAAGCCACAAACTCATCTGGGCAGCGGGGATTAAGGGAAGCATTATCCCAGGAATTCCGAAAGAAAACATCGTCAGAGGAGACCGCATCAAGGTGGACACCGTTAATAAGGTAGCAGGGTGTAAAAACATGTATGCTATTGGCGATATCGCTTACATGGAAACGGAGCACTATCCCAAAGGTCATCCTCAGGTAGCCCAACCAGCCATTCAACAAGGGAGACACCTGGCCCAAAACTTTAAACGGCGCGCAAAAGGTCAGTCCTTTACGGGCTTTGTCTACCGCGATAAAGGAAGTATGGCAACCGTGGGACGAAGAAAGGCGGTAGTTGAGCTAGGCAAGTTGAAGATAAAGGGGTGGATTGCTTCCTCTATGTGGTTAGTGGTTCATTTATTCTCTCTATATGGAATCCGAAATCGCTTTGTGGTACTTATGAATTGGCTGACTATATACTTTACCTACGATCACTATCTCAGGCTCAACATTCGACCCTTTATTAAAAGTCGAAACAGTGAGGTAGAAGTGGATAGCTAGGGACAGCCTCCTTCTGAACGTAAGAAAAACCAGCTTATATCCTCCATGGCTAAGTGGAACTTCCTGGTTGTCTTGGTATGGACAGGATCACATCAAAATGTTTGGCAACATTTTCCTTACCGTAGCGGGAAGGTTTTCCTATACAGATGATGTCAGTGTGGTGTAGCCTTGTTGAACAGATCCAGCCGAGTTTTGACCAGACTATTTGCCATTAATCACTAGCCGACCAGCATAGTCCTTTCCAAAAAATCGATTACTCTACTTTGGGTCGCAGAAGCCCCAAATCCCAAGGAATCTCTCCATAGGGCTTTCCCTTCCTATCTTCGTGTAATACACCTTGAAAGATGAAATCTGCAGGGAGTTGGGCTTCCATACGCTCGTTGTATCCCGCACGGATTAGCTCCCCGTGGCTTATGGAATTAGTCCACGTATCAGCCTCAAACTGGACGTTGGTCATATCGGCAAAGGCTTGGGCAGAATCCGCTGCCAGGGGGTTCCATTCCCCATCCAATTGGGTAGCCGTGTAGGCTTTAAAGTAGCGTCTATCTTCGGATAGACGGGCTTCAATCAGGTTAATGTAGAGGTCGGAGTCCGTAAGCTTATAGATGTGGCTCGCTTCAAATATATCCCCATCGAAGGCGAGTTCAGGTGCGCTCCAACCATAAGGAAAATCTGGAATAGAAGTTTCTACCCGCCACATATGCCCATTATCTGAGGTATAAAACAGGTGGGCTTTTTCTTCATCACAGATCACCCAAAAGTCCAAATAGGGTTCTTCCAGCGGTTTCGCAACTCCCATCGGTTTCAAAGCGGACCAGGAATCAGGGTTTTCTATGCGATCTGTAGTGGCAAAGGCCGCTTGATAGATAGGATCCCAAGTGGAGTCCTTCGCCTGACAGATCATATACCATTTCTCCTGAGGCGTAAAATAAAATACCTGGGGCGCACAAAAATAACCTGTGTGATTAGGTAGAAGCACAGGCTTATTCCGACCCATATCTTCAAAGTCTTCAAAAGAAGTATACACCATTGCATGGCTTCGCTCATGGCCCCTCAACGTGCAGAACAAATGCCACCTATCCTTATAGTGTACGAGGGAAGGATCTTTAATGGCAATCCATTCTTCCTCCCTAAAGGCATCCGTTTCTAAGATAGGTGCCCCCACCTTCCAAGCAAATGTATTAGAAAGTGGATGGGCTGGCCTATCGACTTGCTTAGGTTCTGTAGCACGTTGCTGACAGCCTACCAAAGTATGAAGGAGGACTATCAGAACCGCAGGAAGGAATCTATACAGCATCATATAAAAGGGTTAATAGGGGATTGCCTATTAATTTACCCATTAATCCTGTACTTCCTCAAATCGTTTCCTCCAACCCTTCTGTTGCTCCTTAGAGGCTGTTTCAATCAATAATTGCTCGTAGAAGGAAATAAACGTATGGGCAGTAGATTCCGTCTGTAACGCTCGAACCTTTTCATTAAAAGTAGAGAAGCCGAGCTCTGCACTCCAGTCATAAAGTTGTAGGCTACCCAGGTTGGCCTCCAAATAGTCTTTGCCATCGGCAAAAAGAAGAGGAGGCTCCCCATTAGGATCATTGAAGCGGTCTTTGTTATAGATTTTCATTTTTTGCTCCCTCAGTAATTCAACCGCTTCATCTCCTAACTGCTTTTGGACAAATTGAAGTGCCAGGGCTTCTGGAAGGGCAATGCGCAGCATATCTGCACCCTGCACATGTGCTATTTGAAGCTTACTTTGCACCCACTGCTGTGCCAGGGAAGTAGCAATTGTATGGTGTAGGTATGCTCTTTCCTTCAGGCCCGTTGTATCAGCAATCCATCCTTCTTTCTCTGAAATGGCAATCCCATTTGGAAAAGCATATACAGCTTCCTGATAACGAGGAATTTCATACAACCTTACCTGCTCATGCGGGAAATCTCCGAGCGACTGTTCCAGAAATCCCCTTCCTAGGGATAATATCCGGTGGTACAATGCGACATTGTAGGGATGTTGAGAATCGAAATACAGGGTAGAAAAGGGGGGATTCTCACTGGCGGTGTACAGGCCTGTACCCACATACCAGTTCAACGATAGGGGTTTAGGAATTTCAAAGCTTGTATAACGACGGTTGTTCTCCTCCCAAGATTTGACTTGATTACCCGTCCCAATCGGAGTCTGATCCAAGCTAGTACCAATCTTAAGGGAACCTTTCAGAAGTAAGGCATCGCTGCGATAGGCATCTTCCTGCAGGGCCTCTTGATCTTCGACAGAGGGGAGTAAAGAGGTCAGACGGCTGAGTTCATGTTCAGCACGACTTCTATTCTCTTCTAGCATTTTCCCTCGATCAAATCCAATAACCGGAAGGTAGGAATCGATGGAAGCAAAGGAGCCTCGGTAGACCAATGCAGCCTGCGGATCTCCTTGGGAAAAGCCCTTAAAAGTCTTTTCCATATCGATCCGGAGCGTTATGGTTGAATCTAAAGGGGGAGAAAAAGGGATTTTTGCCACATCGTGAATAGCGTCTAAAACAATTGATGCAATGGGTTGAGACTTATAAATTATTTGTTGGATTTTAGTGTGCTCAGGAAGGCTTAGATATAGGGTATCCAACTGAGAGCGGGTATCTAGGGTAACTTCCACATTTGTGGAATAGGTAGCCCGTCGTTCGTCAGGATAGAATTCAATGGCCATATCCACTTGACTGTACTTGGGGTGATGCAGATCTGTCAGGTAGGTATACGCCCGCTCATATTCTGCAGCCATAGCCTCGGAAACTGCGTCTAGCTCAAAATTATCCTCCCCATTTACCTGGCGATACACAAAGGATTGGAGTAAGAAAAAAGCTATTAAAAAAACAGGAATAGCCAACTTTCCTCCGAGGTTCAACTGCCTGCTTTGTAACCTTAGTTTTTTCAACACGCTTTGGGTAAGCCCTCGATCCCAAAACAAAATACCCATTAAAACCATGGCAATTCCCAGACTTAGCCACATTAGAAAATACCAGAAAGAGGCACCTGTCCACATCCCATATCCATTGATTTCAGAGTAATCTTCGAATCCTGGCGTAATACCGAAACCAAACCGAAGTTCTTCCATCAGTCCAAATTCAAAGCAGACTAGCAAAAAGAAAAAGTACCCCGCTCCCAGAATATGGGTGAGGAATCTTTTACCCGTAAGGCCTGCAAGGAAAAAGGTCAAGACAATGTAAAAGCTATGATTGACCCAGCCCCAGTTATAGCCTAAATAATCATTCAGGAATAAGCCCATATCCAAGGTTGAAGCACCTCCTTTTATTAATTGGGAGGCAATACCTGAGAACATAAAAATGAGGTTCAGTAGAAAGGCTACCCCAAGCATGGCGATGAGTTTGGATAATTGTATTACCCAGACGGGTACAGGCAGGGCATCTGTAATTTGCCAGATGTTCACAATTTTGTCTTTGAAGAATAGCTCTCCCGACCAAATCATTAATAATAAAATGAGAAATACGCCATTGGTAATCCGGAAATTGGTCATGGCGGAGGTCGTAGGAACCTGAGGACCTATGTAGTAATTAGCATTCCAAATGAGGTTTTGTAGGACGGCCATTAGGACCAGAATACCTGCAATAATCCTGAAGTTTACTGGGCGGACGACATTTTTAAACTCCAGTAAACTCAGGTTCCCCAATTTTCTGAGGAAAGCCGAAATATCAAAGCGTCGGCTATGGGAGTTGGGCAGGGCCTCCTGAACGCCTAATTGTAAGCTGCTAGGTGTAACATCGGTTACCACTTCCTGCATCTTCGTACGCTTTTTTCCTGCATTCAAAAAGGTCTTAAACTCAAATTGTGCGTAGGCAATTCCCAACATGATAAGCGATATGGAAAACCAGAGTAGCCGGTTGATCAACAGGTATCCAGACAAATCAAGGTATCCACTATTGCGCTCGGGAATAGACATCATGGTTACCTGTTGGCTCACTGCCACATACCCAAAAGCATCTCCAACCAGATTTAAAGGGCTAAAGCCTGAGGCCTCGGCAGCCGATTGCATAAGGAGAAAGGAAATCACCGTAAGGAAAACGGCTAAGTATCCTGCGGAGGGTTTTTTGAAAATAGCTAGTGCGGCAAAGCAGATACTCGTAAGTAAAAAGAGATTGGGAATTGTAAGGATAAAAAAGCCATGTATAATTTGCCCGAAAGGAGTGGGACCAAACAATACAGCCTCTCCTATTCCAGAATAGGGAACCAAAAACATTCCAATTACATAAAATGCTGCAATAACTACATTAATTATGAAGGCCGTCAAAAACCTCCCAAAGAAGAATTTCTTATCATTGATAGGTAGGCTATAGACCCAGCCTGCTGATTTGTATTGAATGTCTTTATACAGCATAGGGCCTGTAATAATGGCTACAACGATAACGAGTAGGAGGCCACAGCCTGCCAGGTTTTGATAGAAAACTCCGGCTGCATTCATCAACATTCCATCTCCTCCATAAAAGTCGTAAAAGCCCTTGGTATACCAGATGCCTTGGAAAAGCATCATAAGGATAAACAGCAAGGTCATTCCCTGCGTAAAGCGCGATTTGAATTCAAACCTAAATATTTTCTGAAACATGGGATGAGTGTTGAATGAGGGGTAAATTACCTGTCATAAGGCTAAAATAGGCGTCTTCTAAGGAGGGGGACTTTTGCCAAAATGAGCCACTCGGTGGGTTATCTGCCACAACGGTAATCATGAGTTTCCCCAAATGGAATCTAGAGGAAATCACATGGTATTCTTCCTGGTAGTGTGTCCATTCATCGCGGTCTATTTGGATTTCCCATAGCCTGCCCTCAAGCTCTTTTTCAATTGCGTCAGGCTTCCCATGTAGCAATACTTCCCCTTGACCAATTATAGCCATATCGTTGCACAGGGTGCTAATGTCCTCTACAATATGTGTTGAGAGAAATACAACCTTGTTTTCTCCCAATTCGGCCAATAAGTTGTAAAATCTATTGCGCTCCATGGGGTCTAGGCCTGCCGTAGGCTCATCTACGATAATTAATTGGGGGTCGCCTAGCAAGGCCTGGGCTATGCCAAAGCGTTGCTTCATTCCACCAGAGTAGCTACTCAACTTCTTCTTTCGCACAGGATATAAATTGACTCGCTCGAGCAGGGAGGCCACTTCTGCCTTGCGCGCTGCCTTTTGGGTGATTCCTTTCATATCGGCAATGTGTAACAACAGTTCCTCAGCGGTTACATTGGGATAGACGCCAAACTCCTGAGGCAAGTAGCCAAGGGTTTGACGTAACTTCTGGGGTTCCCTAAATACGTCTATATCGTTGAAGTGGATGCTCCCCTCATCGGCATCCTGTAAAGTGGCAATGGTTCGCATAAGGGTGGACTTACCCGCTCCATTTTGCCCAAGTAAGCCAAACATCCCCTTACCGATGGTAAGCGAGACGTTCTTTAAGGCTTGGACGCCATTGGGATACGTCTTTGAAAGGTTTTTTATTGCTAATTGCATAGGACTAAAATTTGGGAATGAGACGATTGGTTGAATTTTTATAGACTTCATAGGCCTTGCCAAACTGCTGGATCATCATTTCTTCTTCTTTTCCCACTCTCAAGAAGTAGAGTAGACCGAAGGTTATGATTCCTGAAAACCCCGCGAGATAATTGGGTAAAATGAGCGCCTGGCCTATTACCCAAAGCCAGATAGCAGTATACATGGGGTGGCGAATCTTTCGGTAAATTCCCTCCGTTACCAGGGTGTGCTCTTCCCTGATTTCTAAGCTCACCGACCAATTTTTTCCGAGGTCCCTGTGAGACCGGTAAAAAATCCAAAGGGAGAGTAGCAAGACGCCTATTCCGACGAGGTTTATCGCTAGCAAAGGCTCGTAGTCTGCAAAGGACAAAAATGGCGTTAACACATATAGGGTTGGGAGTAACATCATCCCCAAGGAGACTACTCCTAACAATAGCTTTTCCATTGGAGTCTTTTGGTCATCAGCAATTTTGTTTTGCTTGTTGCGTCGCTCGTGCGGGGACCGTATGAGGTAGGTACCCACCATGAACAATACGAATATGATTTTAAGAATGAATGTATTCATAAGGGTGTTGTTAAGTGCCTATAAACCTTTTTTGCCATCTGCCCAGTAAGGGTATGTGAGTATTTGCTTCGTGGGTATACCTCGGCCAAGCAGCGCTCTGCGAATCTTTTGAATGGACTTTGCTCTACCCGTGAGGTAGTAGGTCGCCTTTTTCCATTTCTCCCAGTCTTCCTTAGATAGACCCTCTATCGTTTGGATCGATTCTTTAGCAGGCTCCTTTTCAGACTTCTCAACTATGTCCGTATGTAAGGAAATTAACGCTGGCCAGTGTTGGTGTTCTGCATCTAGCTCTAGGAGGCAGCGATAAGAATGGCCGTACATATTTGCAGTATGCTGTAGATTGTGGCATAACCCCAACGAGGATTCGTCCCCAAAGAAGAAATGGAGATCCTGTTCCGAGCGATATTTCATCTTTCCACCCGGCCCCATGAGCTTCGTGTTAGTTCCTACGGTTAAGGCTTCTGCCCATTGGCTGCCAGGGCCTAGCCCGTGTAAGAAGAAGAGTACATCGCAAACACCCTGCTGTTGGTGGTAGAACGAGGGAGTGTAATGCCGAAAGGAAGTCTCATTGATCCGAAA
>JBCCTX010000111.1:0-21484 GCA_039197765.1 Bacteroidota bacterium | reverse complement strand
CCTTCGGATCTCCAAGCCATCCTCATCGGTGCTGCCTCACGCCAGAATCAATGGATACTCTCAGAATTTGAGGCAAAAAACAATGCCTACCTTCAGAAAATTCGGGAAGAATCCGATGCTGAGATACGTCCTTTCCCATCGGAGGTGCTCGCTCGACTCAAAGAAATTACCCAGGAAATCGTAGAAGAAGTAGGAAATTCTTCCCCGGAGGCTCAAAAGGCCTATGAAGCCTATTTGACATACAGGAAGGGCGCTGCAAATTGGGCCGGTTTGACCGAAAAAATATTTTATAATTCTCTTCAGACCTAATTGGACACATGACTTTAACGGCTTTATGTACAACTTATACAAGGACGTACACGAAAATAAATCCTTTAAAAAGTATCGGGTAGCAGATTTACTTTTTGCAGAATATACCTGCGAACCAGGAGAATTGAGGAGTAAGCTTTGGAGTTCTACAAATTATTTCACCTTCGTAACCCAAGGCAGAATAGAACTTACCACCCTTACCCAAACCTACTCTCTAGAAGTGGGTAAAGCCTTTTTCGTTAGGAAAGGGAGTTGTGTATTTCAACTGTTCCCAGAAGAAATGTATTGTGAAATGATCATCTTTGTTTCAGACGAACACATCAAAGCCATCCTGGATAAGCATCACATCTCTTTACCAAAAGACCCCGATTTTCCCCCCACCGATCTGGTAATTCCCTTGGAGTTAGATGATACCCTCCAAAACTACCGCCAATCCCTTCTAAGCTATTTTCAACGATCGGAAGGTTTTTTACCGTCTTTATTACAGGTCAAATTTGAAGAATTGCTCCTGAATGTACTGGTTCAGCAAAGGCATCCCGTCTTGTTACGGTGTTTTTCCGAGATCTACCAAAGTCATAAAAAATCAATCTCCCATATTATGGAGCAGAATTATTGCTCAGACTTGAGTATGAAGGAGTTTGCACGTTTATGTGCAAGAAGCCTATCTTCTTTTCGGCGGGATTTTCAGGCGTATTATGGGATGCCTCCAGGGAGGTGGCTCAAAGAAAAGAGGCTTCAGCGAAGCAAGGTCTTGTTGATGAATTCTGATTTGACCTTAGAGGCAATTTGCTTTGAATGTGGATTTCGCAATCGCTCCCATTTTTCCAGGATATTTAAAGAGCAATTTGGCTTATCCCCACAAGCTTTTAGAAAAGGGTAATTTCACCTGAATCTCTCTGCAACATCTTTGGGTGTGAAAGAAACGCCTACTAAATTGATTTTCAGCTATTTGGGAGTGTTGGGCTCAATCTGCCTGACTATTAGTCAATCCACAATACTCCTTTTATGAGATGCATATGCCTATTGCTCATTCTAGTGGGCTGTACCCCAGCAATCTGTCAAACGCTGTCTGATACCGATGAAATACCATTGCCTTCAACGGAATTAATCCTCGATATCAATGAATTTACCTACACCCTAGCCAATCAGCACGATCAGTTTTATTCGTTTATCGGCGTAAGGGCCCTTTCAATGGTCCATTTGGCTGTACATGATATTTTAAACAGTATATATCCACAATTCGAAGCCTATCATTTTCGTGAGGAAGCAGACGAGGTAGACCTCTCTGCAGCCATTATTTCTGCTACCCAATCCCTACTTACAGCCGCCTATCCCCGTCGGATCGATACCATCCACCAGGTATGTACATCCTGGTCGAAGGGGCTGCTAGCGGGAGAATTACACAATAGGGGTATTTTCCTAGGAAAAAAGGTAGCGGAAAGTTATATCCAGCTTCGCAAGGGGGATGGCCATGAAAAAAAGGGTGATTATACCCCTATGACCAAACCAGGTGATTACCAATATACCCCAGGCTTTGACTGGGTATGGAAACCCGATTTTTCGGTAGCTAGGCCCTTTACCTTGAATTCCATAACCCAGTTCAGGTCCCCCAAGCCACCTGCACTAAAAGGCCAGGAATACGCAGAGGCATATAATGAAGTTAAAACCTATGGAGAGAAAGGGAGTGCCATACGGAGTAAAGATGAGACCCACTATGCCCATTGGTGGGCAGAATTTGGGGAGCACGGTTGGAATCGTATCGGACGGATCACTGCCCAATCCCAAGGATTGAAAGCTGTAGAAGCCAACCGCATGTTTGCCTTACTAAACATGAACCTATATGACCTGTATCTAGTTTCCTTCGAAAGCAAATATTTCTATGATACCTGGAGACCCGTTACCGCGATTCGAAATGGGGCTTCCGATGGCAACCCCTTAACAGAAGGCGATAACACCTGGGAACCCGAAATGCAGACACCCCCTTGGCCAGATTACCCTTCCACCCATGCAGCCGTTGGTGCAAGCGGAGCCGTGATTGTAAGCCACGTTTTCGGCACACACAAAGTTCCCTTTGCTATGGAATCTGTTACGGCTTTACCTGAGGCTAAAGTCCGATCCTATGAAGACCTTGAGCTTGCGGCTGAACATTGTGCCCTGTCGCGCATTATGAATGGATTCCATTTCCGCTTTGCAACCGACAAGGGCGTAGAGCAGGGGAGGGTATTGGCAAGGCATACTGTGGGGAATTTTTTGAGAAAGGTACCTTAGAAAGGAAAGTGTACCTGGATGATAACTTTGATTCAAATGACCTATCTTTAGCAGCCAGTACCAATTCCAATGATAATGGAGAGACTACAGGAGGATTTCCCGATACAGATATCGTTGGTGGAGAGTCAAATTGGCGTGGAGCAACAGCAGGAGGAGCCGCTGCCCCGATTGAGTTACAAAGCTTTACTGTGTTGGTGCGATCCGATGGGAGTGTTAAAATTAAATGGAAAACCCTTTCAGAATCCAACAACGACTACTTTACGGTGGAGCGTTCAAAGGATGCTCAAACCTGGGAAGAACTAGCTTATGTCAAGGGAGCAGGAGATTCTGATAAGGTACAGAGTTATGTAGAGATAGATCTACAACCTTTCTAGGGTACTTCCTATTACCGTCTCAAGCAGACGGATTTCGATGGAGCATTTAGTTACTCCAGTATTATGGATATAAACATGGATCCGGGGAAAGTCATTCCCCTAACCATTTTTCCTAATCCTAGCAAAGGTCCATTAACCCTGGAAGGGGCTCCAGGTGAGATCAATTCCTTTACCTTTTTTGATGTGGCTGGAAAGAATGTCACAACACAGGTTTGGATACTGTACCAAGGCGAATTACAGGTTCAATTTGACATTTCCAAGCTACCAAGAGGAGTTTATCTATTGAAAACCAAGAATGAGACTTTAAAGGTGGTAAAGAAGTAAGAAGCTCACTTTTCACCTAAGAACACCCGAACCAAGTCAGGGAAAAGAATAACCAAGGCCAAAACAATCACCTGAATGATGATAAACGGCACAATCCCTTTATACAAATGGACTGTTTTGATTTCTGGCGGGGCTACTCCTTTCAGGTAGAACAAGGAAAACCCAAATGGAGGGGATAGGAAGGAGGTTTGTAAATTAAGTGCGAGCAAAATCCCTACCCAGACGAGGTCGATCCCGAGTTTTTGAAAGATAGGGGCTACCACAGGAACAAAAATGAAAATGATTTCAATGAAATCAATAAAAAATCCAGCAATAAAGACAGCTACCATCACAATGAGCAGAAATAACTCCGGACTGAGTTGAGATTGGGTAATAAGAGCCACAAGTTGGCGATCTCCCTCCAGGCCTCTGAAAACTAGGGAAAAGGCTGTCGCTCCAATCAAAATGATAAATACCATGGAGGTAAGGTGCGTGGTTTCTCGCATCACGGCTTGAAACATAGCTAGATTCACCTTTCGGTCAGAGCTTGTATTTCCAAGGGTAAGTAGGGTTGCTCCAATTGCCCCAACTGCAGCAGCTTCGGTTGGGGAGGCAATTCCGGCAAATATAGATCCTAATACAGCGAGAATTAGCAATAGGGGGAGAATGAAGACCCATAGGGTTTGTAAAAACTCTTTCCTACCAAATTGGGAAAATCGTTCTTCTTCTGGCATAGAAGGAGCTTTCTGAGGATAGGTGTAGGAAAATCCCAGAATGTAAATGATGTATAGGAATACAAGCAAAAAACCCGGTAAAATAGCAGCGGCAAACAAATCACCTACAGAGACATTTAGGACGCTACCTAATAGAACGAGTACAATAGAAGGGGGAATGATTTGTCCCAAAGTCCCAGAGGAGGCTACAGTTCCCGTGGCTAGCTCAGGGCTATACCCACGTTTTAGCATGGTGGGTAGGCTAATCAAGCCCATAGTAATTACGGTAGCCCCGACAATACCGGTAGAAGCTGCAAGAAGAGTTCCTACAATAACCACTGAGATGGCAAGTCCCCCAGGATATTTGCCAAAGAGCTTTGCCATCGTTTCCAGCATGGACTCTGCGAGGCCCGATTTTTCCAACATGATCCCCATATAGATAAACAAAGGGACTGCCATCAAAACGTAGTTCTGCATGGTTCCAAAGATTCTCAGGGGTAATAGTAGGAAGAAGTCTTGTCCTAAGAATAGTAAGCCAAATATCAAAGCTACCCCTCCTAAGGTAAAAGCAACAGGGAACCCTATTAGTATGGCAATAAACAACACTAGGAACATAAGAAAAGGCAAGGATATCTCCATGGGATTATTTGTCAGGAAGTTCTGTAGAAGGACGAGTAAGAATGTCTATGGAGCGTATCACCCAAGCCAAACCCTGGAGAAAGAGTAAGCCAAATCCCACGGGAATGGCAGCTTTAATTAGGTACCGCATGGAAAGCCCACCTGGATCGGGGGAAGATTCTGCTATGGCATAGGAATTGAGGGTAAATTTCCATCCGGCCCAGGCTATAAGGTAAGCTACGGGAAGTAGCCAAAAAAGAGTTCCCAGAAGGTTTACCCAGGCTTTCCCTTTGGGAGAAAATTGGCTGTAAAACACATCTACTCTTACGTGCTTGTCATGCTTGAGGGTAAAAGCAGCACCTAATAAGAAAATCAAGGCGTACAAGTGCCATTCCCACTCAAAGATAGCTATAGAAGTGCGGTTGAAGATATAGCGCATGGCCACATCATATCCTATTAAGACTACTAGGATAGAGGTCAGCCAGGAAACAGTACGACCGCTGTATTCACTAATTCCTTCAATGAGGCGTGCAATGGAAATTAAAAAACTCATTCTAACCTAAAGCAAGGAAAAAATGAGCTTTAAATCAATAAAGTCCCATCCTGTTTAAGCGATTGATGGATTCTATATGGTCTTTTTCCGCAGCAATCTTTAGCGACTGGATGGCTGTAAGGGTATCCCCCCTTTTTTCTCTTAGCAGCAATAAATGTGCATAGTAAAAATGACCTTGAGAATAGCCCTTTAGTGCTGAGGTTTTGGCATAATTCAAGGCTTTCGTTTCATTCTTACTTCCTGCTCTTCCTTCGTGGTACATAACACTTAGGAGGTAGGCTCCAATACCATCCAAGCTTGAACCTGCATCTTCCAAGTGTTGAATACTCGCCTCATACTGGCTTCTAGATTTACTAAGTTTGGCCTGTTCGAACAAGGCCTTTCCATCCACAAGACTTTTTTGTTGTTCACTACTTCCTATTACATCGCTACGACTCACTTTTGCATTGGGAGTCTTTATAGAGGGATTGGGGTTAGCGGGTAGCGAAGGCCTTTGAGTAGCTGGGGTTTTTTCCTCCGGGACAGGATCGGAGGTAGGAGTTGTGTTATCTGCCAACTGGCCATCGGGTTCTGTCGGGCTATCCACTTCTTTTGATAAGATTGCCACTCGATTTTGCGCGTTATTATAGTCAAGGTCCCGTAAAATATCACTTGTGGGCTCTATGCTTAGCCCTTTGTTATAGAGTTCTAAGCTTCTCGCTGTATTGTTATTTTCTCCCCCGTCATACAAGGCTGCCCATTTGATATACGCCTTTATAAGGTTTTCTCGGAGATCCTCAGGAATCTCTAAGCTATCCCTTTCAGCCACTGCCCGTGCGCGTTCATAATATTGAACGGCTTCAGGCCATTGACCTTGAATGTATAGGTTATCCCCATTGTCTTTTAACTGGGGGATACCCATTTGTGCCATTTGTTCAATTTGATTGAAGCGCTGCTCCGCCTTATTTCTAAGATTTGTAATACGGATTTCCGAAGCTTTATCTGGGGCTATGGTAATAGCTGAATCTAACACTTGGCGTGCTGCGTCGAATTGCCGTGCATCTATAAAGTCCTCGCCTTTCTGCATGAAGTCTTCCCCTTTTTGGACGTAATTCTCAAAGGACGCACGAGGAACTACACGACCAATTCCCAATCCTTCCAAAGTAACCCCAATAAGTGCAAGTAGGGCACAAGCTCCCAAAACCATGTAAAAGGCTCTGGTCGCAAAAGGACTGTGCGCCAACTCTTCTTCTGGTTGTTGTTCAGCAGGGGTAGTGGTAGAGGGGGGATCTTCTGCAGGTTCTGGTGAAGTCTTTTCAGAAAGAGAAGGGCTTGAGGAAGGTGCCTCAACTGCAGGTATCACAGTAGGTGTGGGGGCTGCTGCAGGTGCCTTTTCCTTGCTTGGAGCCGTAAATCCAGTACCAGCTGAGACGCGATCTACTTGAATCAGAATACAGCTGAAATCATCTTGCGTAAGTCCCTTGCTAAGGTTTTGAATCTCCGTAACCAAGAATTCTGGCGATTGGCCTGAATGTAAGATAGTAGCGAGAATACTCTGATTGACCTGCTCCATAATTCCATCGGAGGAAATGAAGAAATAGTCTCCTTCTTGTATTTCGCTTATGGATATTCTCCTAATATTAAGCTCCGCAGGACTTTCCTTGCCATATATGATAGGAGGAATTTCCGATAAATATTGTGGGGGAGAGGTAGTGTAGGGACCACTTGCGGAAATTTCCTCCGCACGGGTAAGACTGAAATTCCTTTTTCGAAAGTAAAAAATGGGACTGTTCCCTACCCAGGCTAAGGTTACTTCATTATCACCCAGGTATATCAGGGAAAGTGTGGTACCCATTCCTATTGCCGAAGGATTCATCTGCATGTAGGCAGAGAGTGCTTCTTCCGCCGAAACCAGTCCCTGTTTTAACTGCTCATCTGATGGAGAACTTCCCCACGATAAGGACGAGAGGAAATTAGCCATATGGTTTGCGACCATTTTTGCTGCAACATCTCCCTTTCCTTCTCCTCCCATGCCATCGCAGACCATGAAGAAACGTTGCGTCTCATCTATCTGGCCAAACTGAGGATAAATGTAGTCTTCATTAACCTCACGCATCCCCTTTTCACACAAGGCTGCTGGCTGTTTAATTGAAATTGCCATAGATTCCAGTGTTGAATTCTGTTATCTACAAAATATTTAATTTTTTGTAAAATACTATTGATTTTAGTAAGACGCAAATATTGTGGGCCAGCTTTCTCCAAACAAGGAAAAACTTGGGTACAATGTTTAGCTTTTAGAGGAAACGAAATTTTGTTTTAAGTATTGGCTAAGCGGTCTTATTTGGTAATCACCAGAGTTGTCTTCAGCGTAAAAAAAGTTTTTAAGGCTTACCCATCGTCCCGGAGATTTTTGATCGGATTTAAGTTTGTTACTTTAATAATGTGATAACTCATGGCAATAAATACCACAAATATTATTCCGAGACTTGGTAATAAGAAAAACCACCAACCAAGTTCTACCCGAAATGCATACCCATTCAACCAATCTCGTACAACGAGGTAAGCAATTGGAATCGAAACCAGAATGGAGAAGGCCACGAGTTTTAGGGTGTTTAGGGATAAAAGGGCAATGGTATCTTTTATGCTTGCACCCATCACACGGTGAATAGAAAGGATTCGTGCTCTTTGATTAAAACTCAACAGGATAAGGGCAAATAGGCCTAAACTTGATACTACTATTGCTATAAAGGTAAATAGACTTAAGGCACGGCTATAGTCTTGCTCTACCAAGTACTGTTCATTGAAGTGATTGTCCAGGAAGAAGTAATCAAAACTGTTTGAGGGGAAAAAGCTGTCATAGGACTCCCTTATTTGAGCGATAGCTTGCTCCAGGTTCCCTTGGTCCGATAAAAGTTTTACAGAAACGTATTCCCCCGCGTCAGGCTCGAGGGTAAAGATTGTCGGTTCTATACTTTCTTTGAGAGAAGTTTGGTGATAGTTTTTGACCACCCCCACGATTTTAAAGCCATTGCCATCTTCTCGATTCTCCCATTTTATGGGATAGTTTAAGGCTTCTTCTGGCGTGTTGAATCCCAGACTGGGAACAGCAGCTTCGTTGATTATTAGGCTTTTGATATCTGTGCTTACCCTTTTATCAAATTCTCTACCATCCATTAACTCAAGCTCGTAGGTTTTTATGAAATCATAATCAACCCCTAGTATTTGACTTTCATTTATTTCTTCATCAGATGCATTTTGTTTCCTAATGGAGGTATTATTCCATCCAATTTTATTCCCTGGAATCTCACTTGACAAGGCTACAGATTTTACCGCCGCACCTTCTAATATTTCTTCTTTAAAAAAGCGCACCTTTTGCGCAAAAGATTCATCTCTCACTATCGGAGCCCTTACCACAAGGATCTCATCAATATTTACCCCTAATTTTTGGCTTCTCATAAAATCAGTCTGTTGAAATACCGTAAGGGTGTAAGCAATTAGGATGACAGATGCTGAAAACTGGAAGAAAGTAAGTCCCTTTCTTAGCCGAATCCCCATATTGGAGTGTTTGAATCTACCCTTCAGTGAGGTGGAAGGATTCAAACTTGCGGTAAGAATTGCTGGATAGAGGCTGGTGAGGACAGGACCAACAAGAGAGAGGGCTAGAAGGGTTGGCCAAATCCATGTTTGTTCCCAAATATTTGCTTGATTGATTCTTGCATTGTACGCCTGCGAATAGCCTGTGAAAATATCGACCAAAATAAGCCCAATCACAATGGCTAACAGGTTAATGATAAAGGCATCTGTAAATACCTGAAAAATTATGTGGCGTTTTACAGAGCCAAATATCTTTTTGACGGCAACTTCCTTCGCTCGGTTGATGACATTTGCTGAGGTTAGGTTTTGATAGTTGATGTACACGACGGCTAAAATGATCAATCCAATCATCATAAGGGAGTAGATGATAGAGGAATCTCCATTAACTTCTACTTCGTTATCTAAGTGAGAATGCAGGTGGATATCTGCAATGGGTTGTAATAAGAAGTCGTTGCTAAAATCTCCATCAGCCAAATCCTCCCCATTAAATTTCTTTATCATATCGGGAAACTTAGCCTGGAGCTGGTCGAAGTCTGTCCCTTCATTGAACACAGCATAGGTATAGACTTCACTAAAGGTCCAGTTCGTTTCTCCAAAATCCCCTAAATTTTTATACGGAAGAAGGAGATTAAAATGAATGTGGCTGTTGGAGGGAATGTCCTTAAACACCCCATCAACTTCAAACTCCCTGTTATCTGTACCTTGTTTGAGGGAGATGGTTTTTCCAATTGCCTCCTCCTTTCCGAATAATAGGTTGGATACAGACTCTGATATAAGGATACTCCCTGGGTTTGCAAGGGCGGTATGCCCATTCCCTTTGATCATGGGAAATGAGAATACATCAAAGACCTCAGGGTCTGCAAAAAAGATTTTATCCATCTTGTGATGGGTCTGACCATGGCTAACTACAGTTCCTCCAAACCATGGCCTTAGCCTAGCGGATTCTTCGACTTCAGGAATTTCCCGTTTGAGTGCTGGACCTGCACCGTAAAAGTTTGCAGCAATATCTCCATCAGGTTGACCTGCCTTAAACCATTTCAAAGCTACCCGATAAGTTCTATCCGATCGGTCGTGAAAGGTATCATAGCTCCTTTCGTACATGACGTAATTTAGGATCAACAAAAAGGCCCCAGTCCCCAAAGCCAGCGCAAAAATATTGAGGAAGGTTATCGCCTTGTTTTTCATCATGTACCGGTATGTGGTCTTAACATAATTTTTGAACATGGTTCCTAAGGTTTGAGAATTATTTGGATGAAGGTTAAATGGGAAGTAATTGGGGGCGTATAAGATTTATTTCTTGACTCTTCTCTCTGTACATGACAAAAAATAAATGTTCCCGAATACCCCCTTGCAGCGATGGGATTTTGCTTCGGAGAAGGGGGATGGGGGATGACAACCAGCTCCAGAATAGATTGAAAATCGCCTTGATATAGTTTTGTCAAGTATAGGAGACTCTTCCACCTAAGCAATATAAAGAATCAAAAGGTTTTTAGGGATTAAAATTGCGAAAAGTGCAATTCTAATCCCTATGAGACTTTCTTGTAGCATAAGATTATCTCTTCTTCTATCCGAGAGAATACCTTATTCCTAAACGCAAGTAATTCTATACCAGCACTTGGACCCTAAAGATTAGAGATAAATTTCCCCTCCCTTTTCAGCAAATTCTCTGGATTTTTCTTTCATGCCAACTTCAATTGCAGATGCTTCCTCCAACCCTTTAGTTTCTGCATAGGCTCGTACATCTTGGGTGATTTTCATTGAGCAGAAATTTGGACCACACATGGAACAGAAATGCGCAATCTTCGCCCCTTCCGCTGGAAGGGTTTCATCGTGATAACTCCTTGCCGTATCGGGATCAAGGCTTAGGTTAAACTGATCTTCCCAGCGAAACTCAAATCGTGCCTTACTCAGGGCATCATCTCGATGTTGAGCTCCCGGATGTCCCTTGGCCAAATCCGCTGCATGGGCGGCAATCTTGTAGGTGATTACCCCTTCTTTCACATCTTGCTTATTGGGAAGGCCTAGGTGTTCTTTGGGAGTAACATAACACAGCATGGCCGTTCCATACCATCCAATCATTGCAGCCCCAATTCCAGAAGTAATGTGGTCATATCCGGGGGCGATGTCTGTAGTGAGAGGGCCTAAGGTATAAAAAGGAGCTTCTTGGCAATACTCCAGCTGCTTTTCCATATTTTCCTTGATCATGTGCATGGGAATGTGTCCAGGTCCTTCATTCATAACCTGAACGTCGTGTTTCCAGGCGATTTGATTGAGTTCCCCCTGGGTTTTCAACTCGGCAAATTGTGCTGCATCATTAGCGTCTGCTATACTTCCGGGTCGCAATCCATCCCCAAGGGAAAAGGAAACGTCATAGGCCTTCATAATTTCACAAATCTCCTCAAAATGGGTGTAAAGAAAATTTTCCTTGTGGTGGGCGAGGCACCATTTTGCCATGATAGATCCTCCCCTAGAGACGATACCCGTTACACGCTTGGCAGTCAAAGGTATATAGCGTAGAAGCACCCCTGCGTGAATAGTGAAATAATCCACCCCTTGTTCGGCTTGCTCGATTAAGGTATCGCGGAACATCTCCCATGAGAGCTCTTCGGCTTTTCCATTCACTTTTTCCAAGGCCTGATAAAGGGGTACCGTACCTATGGGTACCGGACTGTTCCGAAGAATCCACTCGCGTGTTTCGTGAATGTTTTGACCGGTTGAGAGATCCATAATGGTGTCTGCTCCCCAGCGGCAGGCCCAAACGGCCTTTTCTACCTCCTCTTCAATGCTAGAAGTTACAACAGAATTTCCAATATTGGCATTGATCTTAACCAGGAAGTTCCGCCCAATAATCATGGGCTCTGATTCAGGGTGATTGATATTGGCTGGGATAATCGCTCTTCCAGCAGCTACCTCATCCCGTACAAACTCTGGGGTGATGAGCTTTGGAGGCGATTTTTTCTGAAAATTATGTCCGGGATGTTGGGGGCAAATTTCATGTATCTCTTGGATACGTTGGTTTTCCCGGATTGCAATATATTCCATTTCTGCCGTTACAATCCCTTTTCGGGCATAATGCAATTGGGTAACCGTGGCTCCACTTCTTGCTTTCAAAGGCTTGGGTCTGTGTGGAAAGCGGATTGGAGTTAACTGTGAGTTCTCTAAGCGTTCTCTTCCATAGGAGGAAGTAGGACCTGGAAGTGCTTCTGTGTCCCGTCGTGCTTCAATCCACTCCTTTCTCAGTGGAGCTAATCCTTTGTATACATCGATTTCGACGTTTGGGTCTGTATACGGTCCACTCGTATCATACACCGTTACAGGGGGATTATTCTCTACAGAGTGATGGCCATTCCCGTTTCTTTCTGCAAAATGGGGGCGGGTAGGGGAGAGCGAAATTTCGCGCATGGCTACACGTATGCGGTGGATGTTACCCTCAACGTAGATTTTTCGCGAATTGGGGAACGGCTCACGGCTGATTACCTCCGGCTGCGGAATGCGATCATTTTTTTTCATGTGAAAATGTGTTGTGAAAACGGGAGGATAGGACAAGCCTATGGCTTGCAGCATGGCACTTTTCCCTCCGGCAGTCTGAACTGCTTCAGGTTCAAAGGGTATGCTCTCAGATGTGTAGTTCTGGGTCAGGAGTTAAGGGTTCTCAGTAAATTGCAAATTAGATAAATTAAATAACTCAGAACCCTCAATCGATTAACCCAGAACGTTTAACATCACCCCTAAAGTACCCGTTTTTCAGGTTTTTCCAATGTTCGTACAAATATAGGCAGAAGAGGGGAGACAAGCCAATATCTATGAGAAGAGATTTTATTTAAGGAAGGGTAAAAAGTGAGGATTGTAGGGTCCCTTTTCTTCCTGCTAACTTTTCTAGCACGATAGCATAAGTCAAAAAGTACTTTTGGGGACTAAATTGCCATATCCAAGGGGAAGAAAGAGAGGAATAAACTTGATTTGAGAAATGCGTTTGGGCTTCCCGTAGCATCTGGAATGGATTGAGGCCATTAAAAAATTTTTCCTCCTTTACCAACGTTCTCAATACCTCCGAATTAGGAAGTTGAGAGGAATTAGTTGATTCTTTGACCCTTTCAGTACTAGCAACATCCGAAAGTAAGATGGCGGTTCCAGAGGGAGTTAGCAGTTGAATCAGATGGGATAGATGATACAATCGGACCCAATCCGCTAGATGCATTTGGTCCCTATTTGATAATTGGGTTCGAGAAATGGCGTGGAGCATTTGGGAAATCATACAGCAAGAAACCACCAGGTCATATCTTTCTCTGTAAGGCAAGGTCCAATTATTCCTTGACATCAGATCCAGACAAGTGCGTTTTTCTTTAAGTGAAGGTGCTTGGATTTGCCATCTTTCCAGCTGAGGAATAATCCCCGAAAAGTCTATTCCCGTGTGAAGGGCGATCCCAGGTTTGCCCTGTACCTGTTGGTTCTCCAAGGCAAATTCAATCGCTTCTTTGTCTAAATCGAACAATTCCACCCCAGAGAATGAGGAAAGAAGAGAGGGGAGGTCTACATCATTACAATTGCCTGCTCCTAACAGGCATAGGGTATCATTTGGCGTTTTCTGATGCGCAGAAATCAGTTCCATGACTTCTTTTCTGTGAGAAGCATAGAGGTTCCAACTAGTCCGAGTTTGGAAGTTGTTACTGCGCTCTTTTAGGGATATAAGATCCATTGCTTAATCTATTCAAGAAAAGCACCTATACATACGAATTACTACCATTTTATTATTCTGTTAAGAATCAAGGCATTTCGTAAGGAAGGTATGTAATTCCCCTCAACTTCCCTCGTTATGAGAAGATTAAAATTGTTAAAACATTTTCATCTCCTTTGCGTTACTTTGCCCGTGTTGTGTAATCATCGCGTTGTTATGTCAAAGGTATGCACCCACTTAGAAATATTAGTTTTCGCATATTCTATTGTTTAGCTTTTTTGGGCGCTGTGTTATCATCGCTATCCTTACTGGGCCAAACCCGTTTTCAAGCTCCCATTACCTTTGGGGATTTTTCAGGTCAGGCAACCTATTCACAGGATTCGATTGGGATCGACTCCCTTTTAAATGGGCCTTTCCAAGCTGATAATTTCTCATTAAAGGCCTTATCAAAAGGTGGGACACCTTTTTCGCAGGTGAAAGGATTCTTCAATGCAAACCAACCAGATAGTGCATGGGAAATCCAGTTGGGTAGCTTGTTCGCAGAAGGAGGAGCCAAATGGGATGAAAGCCAAATTAAAGTTAAAGTTTCTGGAGTTCAACACATCGCACAGATCAATTTCCAGGGAGGGCTTGCAAAAGGGGAGTGGAGCCATAAGGTGAATACGTTAAAGGCCTCTACTGTGAAAGAAAATCTTTTTAGCGGCTCCATTCGCCTGGAAGAAGGTGTGCCTAATGGTAGTATTCGACTTGAAAATGAGCATGCAACCCTTTTGGGTAGGTTTTTGAGAAATGGGTTTGCGCATGACTTGTGGGAACTCAATTTTTACAATGAACGAAATAGGAATGAGGAATGGCACTTCGCCAATGGATGGTTAGAGAAAATCCTCGTCAAATGGGATCAGGGAGTAGATAGTTTACAGCCATATCAAGAGGAGATCACCCCCTTTAAAATCGTAAATTTAGATGACCGCTACTTACAGATTCTTACCCTTCAGAATAGATATGATAGCCTTGTATACAAAGATATCGGAGGTAAGATTTCTGACTTAATTGCAGATAATGCTGCTTACACTCGAGCGGTTGAGCAAATCCTCCAAAGCTTTGATACCTCGGTTGTTCGTGTGTCCATGCCAAGGTTAGGGGTAAAAGTGGCTCACTTCCCTTTATCAGAGACTGAACAAGAAAAGGTAGCAGCTATTGGCGAAATCCTCAGCGAAATAGATTCGAGATCTCAAGACTTATTAGAAAATACTCGTCTCAATATTTTAAAACATTCAGACGAGGATATTCTTTTTGCCCTTTCGGCCATCCAAGAGATAAAGGACAGCTACCTATTGCCCGTGCGAAATGTTGTGACATATGCTAAAACCGACTTGTTGGAATTTCTCCCAAGAGATCAAATACAATCAACCGGGACTGCTGGAGAAACGAATGTAGCAGAAATAACGGTGAGCTATCAAGACTCTAGTACCTTAAAAAAGCGCAGCTTTATTGGTCCTGAATCAGAGCGATTGGGTGCTGCTACTCAGGGCTTAACTTATCTATCCGAACTCACAGCATATGGTTTGGCATGTATTGATTCGATTGAGTTGAACCTCAATGAAAAGCTCAACAACCAGATTTACCACCAGGAGCTTGAAGATTTAGAGAAAAACCTCCTGGCGAAAGAGGACAGTTTAACCACATTTATTGATACCCTCAGCAACCAGTTACCCGAATCTTATCAGCCTGCGCTAGTGGCCCTAAAGTCTACCGTAAATACAGAGCTGGGCAATTATTCCTCAGAATCTGACTTAGCTACTAAACTCAAAAAAGGAAAAGAAATTATTCAATGTGTAGAGGACTTGAAAGAATTGGCGCTACAAGTTTCTGGCTTACCTAGCCGTTGGGAAGATTTACAAAAACTGTACACCCAACAGGTCTGGAATCCCTTTACGGCTACTATCATGAAAGATCAGGTAAAGCAAAGGGTAATGGATGCTTATGGGCAACTACTTATTCCTTCCATCCTGGAAAAAATTGAGAATGAGTCGTCTTGTGATAAAACGCAAAGTTTTCACATGATGCTGGATACGCTGTATCAGCGGATGCAGGAATTGAGAAACCAAAATACTTCGAAGTTAGAGCGGAAATTGAAGAACGAAGACGATCCCGATGTGGTCTTACAACTGTTTGAAATTTCTCTGTAAAGGTTAATACTGTTTAATGACAAAGCTTAACATCCATCGCCCAATAGGTTTCATAATAGCATGCTTGTTCTGCGTGCTTGGGAATCCCGTGGTCGGACAGGACCGGGAGTTACCAGAGGAAACCATATTTAAAGATGCCCAGTCTCGTTTGTGGATTAATACGTATGGAAACATTCGTTTATCTGATAAGTTTTTTTGGGTTGCACAAACGCATTTTAGGTTTCAAGAAAGCGACAATATGCAGTTTGCAGGTCAAATTGCCCAAATTTATAATCGCCACGCCATCAGCTACCTCTATTCAAAAAAATTCAATTTCAGCTTGGGGGGAGTCTTGAGAATAAACTTCAATACCGATGAAGTATTAGATAATGAAGTAGCCTCTGTTCCAGAGTTTCGAATATGGCACGAATATTTATTTGCTGTTCCCCTTCCACGTCTAAATGTCTATCACCGGATCCGCTTAGAGCATCGGTGGTCCAAAGGATTCAAAGAGGATAGCAAATATATTTACAGGAATAGGTGGCGATACATGCTGAATGTTAAGATTCCGATAAATAAGCCTAAACTTGGCCCCAAAACCTTTTATATTGCACCGGAAGCTGAATTGATTATGCAAAGCGGCAAACCGGTTATCAATAGTCCTTTGGAGGACTTGCGATTACATACCTCCTTTGGGTATATCATAAAACCTCAGCTTACGGTTGCAAGTGGGTTAATGTATTCTATGGGGCAAGAGCTTTCGAATGGGGATGTTTTCAACCAAAAATGGACCATTCGTTTACACGTGTATTTTTCTCCGGACTTTCGCAAGATTGAAAATAGACTACCTGCTGTGAATTAGGCGTGGGTGGTAAGTCATAAGTGGTAAGTAGAAATTAGAGGAGAGATGGGAATTTTGGGTAGGGTGGGGGAGTTGAGAAAATGACCTAAGTAGTTCTTGGAATATATTGATTTAAGTAAATTTTCGTTATCATTTATCTCTTTGTTGCATTATCTAAGTATTCGTATAAAATGAAAAAACAACAAAAAAGCTTCGTGCTGTATGCATTGTTGGCCCTAACGACTTTTTCTTCTGGATACTTCTTCGTACGATCTTCAGAATTGCAGGATGAATTGGCTGTACTTCGAGAACAGGTTGACGCTTCAGATGAAAGCGAAAAGAATACCTTTCTCATGCGTTTAGTATCGATTGATTCTCTATTACTCAATGAGCATTATTCAGAGGCCCGGAAGGCGTATGAATCTTTGCTGCAGGAGATTCCTAAAGATGATGCATTCAGCACAGCTGTTCATCTAGGGATGCATAATATGCGGAAATTAGAGGGAATGCGGGCGAAAATTCACTCTTTGGAGAATGAAGAATCCTATGAAATTCTCACAGCAAAGATGGCTGAGCAAACCCGTGAAGTAGATTCTATTTCCTCTTTGTTAGCTGTTTCCAGGAGCATACGTTCTCGCCAATATGACTCGTTGACCTTTGCCTTGGAAAAGGCAAACATTCGCTCCAAGTCTTTAAAGAGCCAGATAGCCCAACTTCCGCAAAGTAATTACCTAAAATTCATCGATAAAGATGGAATGGAGGTGTTTTATGTAGGGGGAGTTAAAGACAAACTCGCTTATGGAAAAGGGGTCGGCCTTTATAGCAATGGAAATCGATATGAGGGAGAATGGAAGGCAAATGAGCGCCATGGCAAGGGTACTTTTTACTGGTCTGATGGCGAATATTATGTTGGGAACTATTACCAAAATGAACGGCAAGGCCAAGGTAACTACTACTGGCCAAATGGCGATAAATTCACGGGGCTTTGGCAGCACGATAAGCGCAATGGAATAGGGACCTTCTACGGGAAGGATGGAAAAACCGTAGCGAGTGGCAATTGGAAGAACAACAAGCTGATTGATAGGGAGGGTAGTAAATAGGAGTACCTCCAAGAATCATTCAAGATCCTTTTCTTTATCTGCTTTTTTCTTCATTAACCATGCATAAGTCAGCATAGAAAATCCTAAGATTAAAGGGGGCAACCAGCCCGGAATCGATCCCGAATCTTCAGAGTTTCCAGTATACATATCATACATACGAACTCCCACAATAATAAAAAAGATGATGGCAAAGCCGAGGAAAATGGTGTATATGGGGTATTTTTTCTTCATAAAGTAAGAAAGAATGGCGAAATTTAAAATCTTAGTAGATATAAGCAAAAAATTTTAATTTATCGTAAAGGTTAAAAGAATGAACGGCTACGATAAAGTTTTTATATCTCATTCTAGTTTTGATAAAGCCTTCACAGATAAATTGGTTGAAGACTTAATTAGTTGGAATATTCCTGTTTGGTATGATAAATTTGATATTAAAATTGGTGAAAGCATAACGGGAAAAATCAATTCAGGCTTGCAGAAATCAAAGTACTTTGCAATTGTTTTATCAGAGAACGCCATAAATTCTGCATGGGTAAATGAAGAATTAAACGCAGCATTAATTAAGCAAATTCATTCTAAAGGCACATTCATAATTCCATTAGTTATAGATGATGTAGAGATTCCCCCTTTGTTAGCTCATAGAAGGTTCGTTGATTTTAGGGAAGACTATGAAATGGGGTTAAATAGCATTTTATCCCTCTTGGAATTAGATGCAACAGTTTCCCAATCCCTTTCAAAAAAGAAGTTGTTTCCTTGGCCAGACTTTAGTATTCCTGATGAACATTTTTTGTTTCTGCATTCCCATAGATTTGATAAATTTTTTCGAATGAATTGTGATTTCAATTGGTCTGTCGATCATACAATCACTTATATAGTAGATACCCTAAAGCTTCCTTGGAAAACAGAGGAAGTTCATTTAGGGATAAATTTGTACTATTCTTATGGACTCATGCATAATGAAGAAGAATTGGTCTACAACAAGAGCCTAGATGGAAGCTCCCTAAAATATGGGGATAAAATAATGCTTAATATTTCTGGGAAAATTGAGGATCTATACCTGAAAGAACTAAATCAAATTTGGGAAGGAAAGAAAGTCTTTGATTTTCCTGCTAGAGTTAGAAAAGAAAAGGAACTCAAAAACAAGATCAAGGCAAGAGGGTCATTAGACGATGGAAAAATTCATGAAGTAATGAGTTCTAGGTTTAACCACATATAAGCGATCTATCTTTTTATTTTTCCTGGAAATCCCCAATCAGCTAGCTTGACACAATTTCTACCTATGGAAGCCCCTTTTTTTTCCCTTCTATCTATCTTTCGTAGGAGAATTGTACTACACGAATTCTTTCTTCAGTTTGTGGCGAAAGTTTCAAATGAACTCGAATTTGAGGTAGAAAATACACAGGATATTTATGTAAACCTCAAGGGGCTTGCCCATAAGGGGTTTTTGCGACGTGATTTAAGTTTCTACACATTTTCTTACCCCGTGTATTGGAAGCATCCACTTTGGTTGGAATCTCTAACCTTACCAGGAGAAAAACTAAACCCGCAACAGGCTTCAACAATCCTTACGGCATCCTACATAAACTCCTATGTGAAATTTGCTACTTTCTATGCACCAGGCTTGACCCAAGGTATACAAGAAGCTTATGAAATAGTTGAACTAGAGTTTCTCAATTTAAAGCATGCGTACTTTTTGGCATTGCGCAGGAGAAATTCATTCATTCCCATTTATTACATATTAGATGTTTACTTATCAATGCTTGGGAAACATTCAGATAGGGTTTTCCTTGCACTGAGGGGCTTAGAAAATTACCATGATGCATCAAATATAAGCCCACAAGAATCTCCACAAGAAGAGCTTAGTTTGATTGATGGCTTGGCTAATGCCTATGCAAGCCTTAAGCAGTTTTCCAAGGCAGAAAAGTTAATTAATGGCAATATTGATTTCCTAAGTAAACTGGATGAAGGGACATTGCTGAGGTCAAATGAATCACAGGCACGGATTTGGAATAATTTAGGGTATATACATTTGGATTTGCAACACTTTGATCAAAGTGAGTATTTTCTTAACAAAGCTTTTCAGGCTTCGAATCAGTTTGATGATAAAGAATTGAGCGCAAATATCTTAACGAACCTAGGAAGTTTGAAATTGGAACAAGGAGATTTCGAGCGAAGCAAAAATTTGTATTTGAAATCGCTAGCTCTTTATCAAAGTATGGATCATAGGGCAAGTATGGCAGAAGTATTGAGAAGCTTAGGGATTGTATCTTTTTATTTAAATGGAAAAGATGAGCCATCCCAGTATTTTGAGAATGCATTGAACATCCTGAAGGATCAAGGTAATCTTTCTTTACTAGCAGAAGTCTATAGGGATATGGGAATATTCGCCCAATATCAGGGAAATTATGCAATGAGCGCTTCAAATTTTCAACAATCTCTGGAGATTTACTTACAGGTGGAAGATTCAGTTGGAGAAGCCCAACAACTCTATAACCTTGGCTATTTAGCGCTATTGCAGGAGGAGTGGGATGATAGTCAATCATATTATCAAAAAGCTCTCACTATATATGAGGGAATTGAAGATTACCTCACAGTGGGGGATATTTTCCTAGAGTTGGGTAACATTTATTTCGAACAATCTCGTTTGGATGAGGCTTTAAAAGCCACAAGAAAGGTTTTAGTGCTATACAAAGAATATGGTAATTCAATCAAGGAGGCAGATATCCTTCAAAATATGGGCAACCTATATTATGCAATGGATAAACCATTAGAAGCCCAAGAATTTTACCAAAGGGCTCTAGGCCAACACCGATCAAATACCAATACCTTCAGAGAAGCTGAGGTTTTCCAAAATTTAGCTGTTCTCCATTCTTCGGAGGGTAAAATGGATCTTGCCATGGACCACTACTATCAGGCCATTAGATTATTTTCTGAGCAGCAGGAAATTTCCTCTCTTATATATGTCTTAGGAAATATAAATAATTTACTAGTAGGCCAAGAAGCACAATTAGGCGATAAGTTGACAGAGTACACTCAGAAAGTTCTCCAGGCGATTCCCGTAGAAGTTAGAAAGAAGTTACAATCAGTAGAAACTTTCCATTTTTTCAATCACTAGGAAAGTCTGGGCGGAAGCCAGAGAGTTCGAGCTCAAGGGAACCTTCTTGAAGCTGTTCAACTAGTTCGGAAACAGATAAATCTCTTAATTTGGGCAAGACTAATTCTAATGCCAAAGGAAAGCCCATTAACAGGTTCATTAGGTGTTGAAAATCAAATTCATTCTCTTTAATTAAGGAATTCATTTCCTTCTCGGTTTTCTTGTTTATTATAGCATTTGCCATTTGAAATTGGGCAGCTGTATCTAGCCCACCCAGGAGAAATACATGGTCCCGAAAGGTAGAGGGGGCAAGTTTTGTTTCGGGATTTACGGATCCGAAAACAATAAGAGATTTACCATTTACCTGAGAAAGAAACGAAATAATTTCCTTGTCTTCCAATTCATAAATATTATCGAGAATAATTGCAAATTTATTGGAATTCAAGGCTTCTAATACCTCCCCTCTTTGTATCTTAAGTGCCTTTTCTGGAGATAACCCTGCACAGTATTTATTTTTTTTACCAAAGATCTTTTCCGAAACTTTTGCTAGGATAGCTTCTAAGTGGATGGGTTTTAAATTTACATCGAAGTATATAGTCCCTTCTGTATAATTAGTAATTTCCCACCACCAGCTAAGGTATTGAAGGAAGGTGGACTTCCCTACCCCTTTCATGCCTCGAACGAGTAATTGGTTGTTAAATAACAGTGATTTTTCAATTTTTAAAATTTCTAAATCTCTTCCAAAGAAGCCATAAGTAGGTTCGTTGAAACTTGTTGCTTTGTACAATTTGGAATAATAGGCAACTTTCTCTTCGACGCTCATTTTCTTTAAGGGAAGAACGACATCCCTAGACTTATAAACGACGGGTAAAATCCAATCCTCTAATTCAATTATTTT
>JBCCTX010000110.1:0-21611 GCA_039197765.1 Bacteroidota bacterium | reverse complement strand
CCTTTTTCTTCCGCTAACAAAGATACCATACAGGCAAAAAATGGCGGTTGAGACCTACTGAGGAAGTAACTTCTGTTGCCATTGGGGATAAAGCCAAATTGATCGATAAAGTAGGAGAAATTGCGAATCATAGACTGGACCATTTCAATTCGCCCACTTTTTTGCAAGCCCAGTTGCGTGAAGTAGCTATCCCAATAGTATATTTCGTCAAACCTCCCCCCCGGAACGATATAGGGATAAGGCAAGGGAATCAGAGAACTCCCTTCAACGGGATCATCTGCCTTACGGGTAAGGTGTTCCCAAAGTACTTCCACGTGTTCCTTGGGGCTTCTTGATAAATCTGACTGAAAATGGGAAATGGGCGCATGAGGAAATACAAAATATTGATTGAGGAAGGCCCTGAGGTCAAAGTCTTTTTTCCCTTTCTCCAAATGATAGTACGTCAAAATATTTTCTGGGCTATCCTTGGGAGTAGCATCTGAAAGGGACTTCCCGTCTGTAAGAATGTTAGCCTTATGAACATCCGTGAATAGTTCGCCAAAAATATCTTCAGGTGCTGGATAAGTTGGATTCATACGGATGCCATTTGAGAGTTAGCGGTTAGCCTTCTAAGGGCAAAAATAGCCAGCAGGAGCAGGGTCATAGGAACCAACGTGTAGTAAAATGCTTGTTCTGCCCCAACGTTTTTGAATAAAATCCCAATAAGCCTAGAGCCTAAGGTACCTCCCAATGCCGAAAATATGACAATTAGTCCCGTCATGGGACTGTGTAAGCGTTGGGGTAAGGCACTCAGAACCACCGAATTTAAGAGCGGATAAATAGGAGCTAGAAATAATCCCACTACAGGAAAAGCAAAAGCAATTGCCGGTAAATCGCTAAAGGAGGTGATGGCTCCGACTTCCGCAGAAACTGCCCTAGGTAAAACAAATACCACTAAGGCCATAGATATTAAAACGCATCCCACCAAGATCCATACCCAGGATATTCTTTGGGAAAGAATCCCTGCCAGAATTCTGCCAATTCCCAAAGAAATAGCAAGAATACTCGCCATCATAATGCTGATGTTCTCGGGCAGGTGCAATACACGCTCGTTAAATGTTGGAAGCCAAGTCATGATTCCTTGTTCAATCATCACAAATAAAAATGCGCTGAATACAAAAACCAGGACTAAAACCTGGGTAATCAGCAAAAACATCTGCTTGAGGTCGTCTAGTAAATTCACACCTGGAATTTCTTCTCCTTCCTCAAAGTTGGTGAATAGTAAAAAGAGAAATGACAAGGCTGACATAGCAGCCAGCAGCCAATAAACCCTTAGCCAACTATCTGAATCTCCTGGGTCATTAAATGCGGGGAATAAGAAGTAGGCCAGAGCAATCCCAAACATGAATACTCCCTCAATACGGCTCATAAGGCTATTATGTTCTTTTTCTCCTTCTGTTACGAGCCCAATGGCAGAATATACCGATACTTTAATTAACGCAAAGGAAACCCCAACTGCTGCAAACAGAAATTGAGCAGAGCGGAAAGAATTACCTAAGTACATGCTGATTGTCGCAAGCGTTACGATAAATAAGCCTGCCAACATGGCCTTTTTATACCCAATTCGAGGAAGGAAAGAGGCGATAAGAAAGGAAACGATAGCAATAGGTAAATCTTTGAACAACTCTAAAGTACTTGCTTCCACCTCGTCCACGCCATATACATTCTGAGATTTAAGGATAACGATTCCTACGCTGTTGAGCAGAATGGCAAATACGAAATAATTAATAAATAGGGAGAGGGTGATGGTAATATTTTTTTTCATTGAAATAAAGTATGGAGAAGCCAAAAGAGAGTTGCTAGGGGTAGGAGGGTAAAAAATGAATGAACTATCATTCAGATAAATAAGTCTCTCCTCTCTTCGCAAATTGATCTCTCCTCTGGCCTCTGGCTTAGTATCTCCAACTCTTTAGATCTGCCCCTGCTGGCGCTCGGGTTTGAACTTCTTCTACCCACTTGGGAATAAACATCCTATGATAACGCAAACGAGATATATGATTGGGTTGGTCATGGTCACCATTCCAACAGTGTTCGGCTCGATCGCCATAATCTACTTCACCATCGTAGTAGGGATCTGTTGTCTCTTCAAGAATATCCTCGGCGAGATACACAGCATTATTCAAATAATAGTTGTCCATATCCCCACAGTAAATATGCACTTTCCCTTTCAGTTTGGGGCCTAGAGTAGGCCAGTCGCGTTTCATGATATACGCTAAATCATAGTTTTCCTTCCAGTATGCCGCTACTTCTGGGTTAATCTCTCCGGTTTTTTTATCCCATATACGCTGTGGATATCCATCGGGACCTACAGGAGAATATACGGCCTCCCATATATCCCACTGTTGGCCCGAACGACTTTTCGTACCTAGTGCCAATTCTCGGTGGTTCATATCCTTCAGAGAAGATTGGATATTGCCTAAGTAATCCCGGTGTCCTGGACGTAAGGCTTCTTTAAAGGAACTTTCATAATAATAGGCGTTTTTATCCTCGTAGAGGTTTACAAGACAATAAGCACGAAAATCAATCGGATCGGGACAGGCCGCAAAGCATCCATTGTATTCCTCTGGATATTTTACTTGGACGGCAAGGGCTTCCCATCCTCCTGTGGAACCTCCATAAACGAAGCGTGCCCAACCTTCGCCAATTCCGCGGAATTCCTGTTCTATATAGGGTATAAGCTCGTAGGTAATGGCATCTCCATACGGCCCCAAGTTTTCAGAGTTTACTGCATAGGAATCGTCGTAAAAGGGATTGGCGTGCTGAATTTTAATAGCGAGAACTCGAGGAAAATCGGGGCCTGTCCAGGTTTTGTAAAAGTCGTGAGCCTCCTGTTGTACAATATTATTGTATCCATGGATATCAAAGCGTGGACTGTAATCAGGTTCTAAATTAGGGTCGGGAGGATCGGTGCGGAATCCCCCAAAGTCATAAGGGAAATGCCCATGCATAATGGCTAATGGATACTTCGCTTCGGGATGCTCTTCAAAGCCTTCAGGTAATAAAACATGTGCTCCCAGATGCATGGGACGTCCCCAGAATTCGCTGAGTAATTTGCTCTCAATCTGAATGTGTTTGATGTATTTGCTATCCTCTGGAGGAGTAATAGGAGGAATTTTCTGATCCAATTGTATCGGATAAACACGGGCTTTCTGAGGGTCTATGTAAAGGGGAACCGGGCTACTGTAGAGGTTCCCGGGGGCTCGGTTCCATTGTTGTCCTTCTCCACGGTCCATAGGCATTTTTACGGTATGTCCATCAGAGCGAGTAAAGGTTTCATACCTATGAAGGAGCACTTGCACATAATAGGTATCGGCAGGAATATGTGAGAGTTGCCCAATTGGGTATCCAAAGAAAGATTCATCAGGAGTAAAGGTAAGTTCCTGATCGGGGGAAAAATTATTGACATCTACGCCAAATACCAGTTGTGTTTCTGGTCCGTCTGTTACCTGGAACCTAGGCTCTTTTTCAGGATGGGTTGAGAGCATCAGAAGGAGTCTTCCATCCAGGCTTTCAGCCTCCAGAGAAGAAGGGAAACGTATGTTAAAGGCTGGACTAATGGGTTCTGGGTCCATTTGGAGAGCCTGATGATCTGCCATAAAAGCCAGCAGGAATAGGGAAAGGTAAAATGGATACATAGATAAGGAGGGGGGTTAAGTGAGGCGACAAAAGAAAGTGAGATGCTTGAAAAAAGAAGCCAGACGAGGGAGAAGTTCTAGGTAGAAGTCAGGTGTAACACTGCCTTTATCAGAGAAGGAAGCATAGCCCATCGAAATTTTCCCATTGCTTCTCGCTTCTGTAATTTCTCCTCTCAGATCTACTTCAAAATTCTTTTTCCTCTAATTTTTCCATATGATTAATCGTAATTTTTTTGCGGTCAAAGTCGATGAGCCCTTGTTCACGGAAGTCATTGAGAATGGTTGTGACAGTTTGGCGAGAAGTTCCTGTAAAATTTGCTATCTCCTGATGGGTCAAATAATTTTTGAGGGTCACTTGTCCGTTTTTTATCCTTCCATGTTTATTGGCTTCTTCCAAAATATACTCTGCAATCCTCGTTCGCGCATCTTTGAATAACATGGCTTCCAAGCGCTTTTGGGTGTAGATAATCCGCTGCCCCATGAGACGATTCAAGAAAGCCTGAAATCCATTTACATCACGCATGAGGCTTACTACCTGCTTTCCTTCGAGAATACACAGATTGGTGTCTTCCATGGCCTGGGCATAATCTCCTCGTTTTTCTTCCCCGTAAACGGCTAGCTCTCCAAATATTTCTCCTTCATGTAGAACAGCTTTAATCACTTCATTGCCGTCTTCTGTGTAAGTGCCAATTTTTACAGCTCCTTTATTTATGAAAAAAACCTTATCGGAAGTGTCATCTGTGAAGTATATAAATTCTCCCTTCTTAAACTGGCGGCGAGGCTGCTTATCATAGCGTTCCTCAGCCCCTGTCACAGGGCAAAAGTGTTCAAAGAGGCTTACTTCTTCAAAAAACCAAATAGAATTATTCCCTTCCATGAAGTTATTTGGGTTAGCGTATCAATCATCGTCTTACACGAATATACAGGATTATCTGAAATTGTGGGAGAGGTAAGCGGAAAATGGACCTTTGCCCCGGCCTATGACCTTACCTTTTCTACTTCTTCAAATGGCTTTCATTCTACTACTGTGGCAAGTAACGGTGAATCTCCCGGTACAAAAGAATTACTAGAATTAGCCCAAATCTTTGGTGTTAAAGGGGTTAAACTACTCATTGAGCGAGTGAGAGATACCCTTTCAAGTTGGAAGCGGTATGCACAAGATGCGGGGCTGGATAAACAAACCCTTCAGTCGATCAGAAAGGAGATAAATGGTTGATTTCCCTGGTAGATCTATTGTGCCTATATACTCAAGGTAAAATCATTAGGCCTTTTTCAACTGCTTAGCGTCGATCCCGTTTCAACTTCTTTATTGCCTGCGCCTTTTTCTGTTGTTCTTGTTGTTGGTATTTGCGGATCTTAACCGTTTTTCCTTTGATCTTTAACGTTTCTGGGGGTTTTTCGAGCGTTGCTAAGTATTCCTGAGGGATATCCGCAATAGAATAGGTATCAAATACCATGATTGTCCCAATTTCCTCACTGGGGAGTCCGCCTGTATGAATTAGGAATCCCAGTACATCTCCTTTGCGGATTTTATCCTGCTTTCCACGAGAAATATGCACTTTGACCCATTTCTGTTGAGTTTTAGGGAGAAAAGTTTGGCTGGAATGAATTTCAATAGCGCGTACAGGTAGATCAATCTTCTTGTGGTGCTGTTTTAGCCAAACTGCGTCGAGTTCAGAAGTAATAAGGCTGTAGACTTTTCCAGAATTCCCAGCCCGACCCGTTCTGCCTACTCGGTGTAGATAGAAATCGTATTCACGAGGAATGGTAACATTGATTACCGTCGGTAAAGCCTCAATATCCAAGCCTCGGGCAGCTAAGTCTGAAGCCACCAGAAAATTAATATATCCTTCCTTAAATCTAGAAAGAATATGTGTGCGCTCCTCCTGGCTTTGGTTGCCAAAATAGGCCTCAGCTTTATATCCATAGTTTCTAAGGAAGCTTACTAAGCTGAGGATTTCGTCTCGCTTCCCACTAAATAAAAGGGCCTGTTTGATTCGGTATTGCTGGAGTAAGGCTGCCAGGACCTGTTCGCGATTGCCTTGAGGAACCTGGACATACCCAAATTTGATGTTGCGGAGCATCTGTTTGGGGCTTAATCGCAGGGTTTTTATCCTAGGGTAACGCTCCCGCATGACGAGTTCAATATCCCTTGAAATAGTGGCGGAGAAAAATCCTACTTGTGCCGTATTTCGGATGTGGGTTCGAAGGTCATCAAAGTCTTTTTGAAACCCAGATTCCATTAACTTATCACCTTCATCAATGATGAGGAATTTGATGTCCTTCCAAAGGAAATCGTATTTGTAGTGAGCCATTACATCCTTTAGGCGGCCGGGTACGGCTACCAGAATTTGCGCACCAGATTTAATGGCCCGAAAACTTTCTCCCATAGGTACACCTCCATACACCTTGGCGACCTGGAGTCCATCTCCTTGGAAGTATGAGGCCAAAGCATTACCTACCTGATGCACGAGTTCCCGAGAAGGGGCTAAAACCAGTGCTTGAGTCGTATTTTTGGATAAGTTTAACCGAGAAATGAGTGAGAAACCATAGGCTGCCGTCTTACCCGTTCCAGTTGGAGCCTCCACAATTAGGTTTTTACCCTGGAGAAATAAGGGGATTACCTTTTCTTGGACAGGGGTAGGAGCGGTAAACCCCAATTCAGGTAACTGAAGGAGAATCCGATCGTGTAGGCCATATTTATGAAATTTAGTAGGTTTTTGCATGATTTAAGTATGTGGTCGGTAGTCCGTAACACTTGGTCAGAAGGTGTACTGCAATCGTGGACGAAAGGTTTTTCTACCGACAAATGGCCATTTACTTTCCAACTATTTCAATGTCCCCAAATAAGCAACCAGATCTCTCAATTCCCGCAAAGATAATATTTTGCTCATATCCGGCATACTGGAAGGGGCATCTATGCGTTTGGCGATTTTACTCTTAGGAATGCGAACGGGCTCAGCATCTTGTGTTTTGAGCACCAAGAAGCTAGGACTTTCTTCCAGGAGGATACCACCCATAGTCTGAGATTCCTCTCCAGATAAGGTGAGCGATACCGTACCGTATCCCGGTGCGATTCGGGCACTAGGATTTACCAAAGACTCCAGAAGTTCTTCTTTGGATAACGTATTGGCAATCTGGGTAAGGTTAGGACCCACCTCTCCTCCTCTTCCGCGAATGGCATGGCAGCGCATACACTGTGCCGCCTGGTTCCTATATAAAGTTTGGATGCCTTTTCGAGGATTTCCCCCTTCAAGTGCTGCTCTGAAAGGAGCGAGTGGGTCTTTAGCAGTACTTTCAGATGCATAGGCTTGAAGAGTACTATCTAGGGAAGTATGTGCTTCCATAGCTTCCATTAACTCTAATTGTAATGCGGGATTCATCCGCTTTGCGGATAATTGATCCCAGAAGCTACCCAGCGCATTGGCAGCCAGAGGGCCTTCTAGGTCTCCAAGGGCTTTCAAGGCACTTTGGGCCTCTCCTACTTCTCGTTGCGAGACTACTTCTACCAGTAAGGGAACAGTAGTTCGCTGGGGGAGGTCTAGCTGGGGAATTTCACTTAAAGCAATTTGTCGTACCACAGGAGCTTCGTCAGCAAGTGCGATGGGCAGCGCTTCCCGTAACGCTCGGGATTTTAAAGTTACAAGGGAAGTAAAGGCTGCAGCCCGTACCTCGGGAATAGGTTCGGTACGGATTATATTCAGCAGGTTGGGACCTGTGGAAGCTACAGCTAGTTTTCCTGCAATAGTTGCAGAGGCCTCGCGAACGCTTGCAGATCTACTCGCCCAAAGTCGGGGTAGGATAGGTTCCAACACCTTTTGTACTTGGGCAATATCTCTACGTTCTGCACCTCTATGTCTTCCATCGACACGGTCTAGAGGAGAGGGCTTTGCCCAATTGCCGAGTGCATTCAAGGCTTCAACACGCATGGCTTCTGGGGCAGAAGGAGATAGTGCGTATGCCGACAACATGTCAAGATTTTCTGCTTTACCCACCCGAAGATTGGCGTTGATTGCTCTGCGAATGAGCGCCTCTTGAGTAAACCGACCCTCCTGAAGGACTTTTGCCAAATCTGGTAAGGCTCCTTCAATAGATAGGTCGTCATTTATGGCCCGAGCAGCTTCCGTTGCGATGTATTCGCTTTCATCTTGTAGGAAGGCACGTATTCCTGGGTTTCTCATCCTTCGCAAGGCAAGTACTGCGGCAAGCCTTTGGGCAGATTGTGGATGGTTGGCAAGGCTCACTAATGTACCGGAATCTCCAATTCTTGCTAGCGCTAGAGCCCCTGCATGGCGTAAATAGACATCTTGGTCATTATTTGAGGCAATCATGTCCAAAATGGGATTGATAGCAGGCCGATAAGCGATTCTTCCTAGGGCCTCTGCCGCGAAAAAACGAACCCTAGGAGAATTGTCTGCAAGCAAAGGAACTAAGCGGTCTCCAGCCAATCGATACCGTATATCTCCTAATATTTTTGCAGCCTGTGCCCGTAACTCAGGATCTTCATCCGCTAGGATAGGCAGGAGATTTTTACCAATTTCAATCTTTTTTCTAGCCAATTGCCCAACTCCCCAGATGGAGTGTACCTGGGCAAGTTGGTGATCCCCTTCGGTAAGGATTTCCATAAAGCGGTTAAAGCCAATAGGCCCATACGCAACCAGGGCGAACTGAGCTTTCAAACGTACCCTTCGGTCTGAGTGTTTGAGGAGTTCTTTTAATTCTTCAGGAGACTTTTTTGAGAAGTCCGAAGCAATAAGTTCATGCGTTTCTACCCGAATAGGACTTTCTGCTTGTCCAGGAACATCCAATTTCCATATCCTGCCCCGATCCTTTGTACCCCAGCCATTGATCCAGTCTGCTACGTATAAAGCACCATCTGGGCCAAAGGATAATCCCGTGGCAAGGACATTGCTGAGTACCTTGGTTTCGTCGCGAAAAGCGAAACCTGCACCTTCTGGCTGGAGGCGGAAACCATATATATTGGCCCTTGTTGGCGTTCCTGTAAATTCTACAACAAAGAAGTTGTCCTTCCATTTTGGTCCAAGTGCCGTTCCTGGATTGTGAACCATTCCCGTTGGGCCATTGTGGTAATTTCGAATGGGAGGAATGATATATGCAGCTTGTCCCTCAAAGCGGGGAACGTACAATTTTTCATCCATCCACACCTTGTAGGGATTGTTGTCCTTATCTGTATATTTTCCGTATTGCCAGCTAGAGCGCCAGCCAGCGTCTGAACCGTTGACTATGTACACTAGGCGCTCACTTTCTCCTGGATGGTCCCCATCATTATCCACGCTAAAGAGATTGCCATAATCGTCAAAGACAAATTCATGGGTATTGCGCAGTCCAGCTGCATATACTTCAAAATCGCTTCCATCGGGATTGGCACGCATAATGGCACCCTGGTTGGGATAGGCCCATCGTTTTCCGGAAGGGTCTACTACATTGAACCCTATATCTCCTATGGACCAGTAAATTTTGCCATCTGGACCTTGGGTAAGCCCTGACATGCCGTGTCCACTAAATCCAATGTGAACGGCATACCCATGACTAATAGAAGTTTTTTGATCGAGTTTCCCATCACCATTAGTATCGCGGATTCGCCATAGATCAGGCCCTACGCCTACAAACAACTCTCCATCTTTTGCCATTAGAGCGCCAGCGACATCCGTAATTTCTTCGTTGAACGCTTTGAAATATAGCTCGGAGTAGTCCGCAATTCCGTCGCCAGAGCGGTCTGATATTTTAAAAATCTCCTCTTGTTCAACAGCTAGATCTTTCCAGTCATGGGATTCATCGTGGTTGAGATCTGGCAACCAGTTATTCTTTTCACTATTTTCAGGGGAGAACTCTTCGCGGAGGAATTTCCGGCGATCCTCAACGGTTTGAAAAGCTATCGTCGAGGGAACCCAGTCCATGTGCCCACGAATGTCAAATTCGGAATTCTTTTGCCGCTGAGTTCGAGAGATATACACATTTCCTTGCTCATCCATGCTCAGGGCAATGGGGTCCGCAAGTAAGGTATCCGAAGCCCAGAGGCTCAGACTAAGGCCTTCAGCTACTTCCGCCGCTACTTCGTTGCGAATATCTTTCGCGAGTTTTGAAGCTACTTCCGGAGCTAACTCTATCGGTAGCGTTTCCGGAGATTCTTCTACATGAATCTCACAGCAGGTAAGGAAAACAAGGCATAAAAGGGCAAAAAAATGAGTCGATACACGAAAAAGTATAGTCATTTTGGGCAAGGAATTATTTGCCCGCTAAACTACTATATTTTTCCCTTCCCTAAAATCAATTGAGTTTCAAGGAAGGAAAAAATGTAAAGTTTCTTACTAATTCCTCCCGGCAATGACCCCTCCATCTGTATCCCAGATAGCTCCCGTAACCCAGGCGGCCTTATCTGAAAGTAAAAATAAAATGCTATTGGCTACATCATCAGGTGTTCCATTTCTTCCTATGGGGTGGAATTCATGGAATCCTTCCAATGCCTGCTCGGCTTCTGCTTTTCCTCCGAAGACCCCATGGTAGACAGGAGTATTCACTACTGCGGGAGAAACGGCATTGACTCGAATCTTGTAGTCAGCCAATTCCATAGCGAGATGCTGAGTGAGGGAGTGTAAGCCAGCTTTCTGCATGGAATAAGCAGAAGATGGGGTAGCCTTTACTGCTTGCTTTGCCCACATAGATCCTACATTTACAATGGCTCCCCCTTGGCTTTCTTTCATTTTCTTTGCCACTGCCTGGGTAATAAAAAAGAAGCCACGGTTGAGATTTAGATAGGCATCATAGTCAGATAGGGTATGATCCAGGAATGGTTTGGGACCAAAAATTCCTGAAGCATTTACCAGGTAATCGATGCTTTCGAGGGAATCCAAAAAGGAACAGAAATTCTCTACATCTGATTGATGGGTTATGTCAACCTGATGTTTTACCAGAAGAGGATGATCCTCGATTTTGTGAATACTTCTACCTACTACATGTACCTGTGCTCCTTCCTTGAGTAGTTGAATGGCACTGGCCTTCCCGATACCACTTGTCCCTCCAATAACAATCGCTGTTTTGTTTTCAAATTGATTCATAAGACTATGTTTAATAAATAAAATAGACAGACAGGTCTGTCTATTGGTAATAAAAATTTTTATAATATTGATTGTGCCATTTGCTTAGCAGCCTCAATAGGCCACTTTTCCTGATGTAGGTGGCTCTCACTAATTGCTCCTTCATATAGCAGATATATTTGCCTACTGAGGGCTGCAATTTCCCATTTCTCTTTATGCGGAAAATTTTCGGAGAACAAAGACTTTATGAATACCAAAAAATCTTCTTTGTGCTGTTGAATTTTGTTTCGGATCTTTTGATTTTCTTTAGGGATTTCTGCAATAGTTCGAATACACCAGCAGCCATTAAAATTTCCGTCCTCAAAGAATTTGGATAAGAAGTCAAATATTGCGAGGACTTGAGACTTACCCACATCCCTAGATTGGCAAAACGCACTAATTTCTGTGAGAAACGTTTCGTTCTTATAAGCTAAATATGCAATACATAAGTCTTCTTTGGACTTAAAATGATGGTATAGGGTGGCTTTAGCTATTCCACTTTCGGAAATTACCTCATTGATCCCTGTACGATTGTATCCATTCTTGTAAAACAGATCAGATGCCGTATCTAGAATTTTTTGCCTTATCCCTGATTGTTTCATGAGACAAAGATAAGGAGCAGGAAATGAACAGACAAGTCTGTCTATTTATTTTGTCTACTCCTCGACAATTTTCACTTAGTATTTGCTTGCTTCTTTCTCCTTTACGCTATCCCCCACATGGCTTTCAATAAGAGGCTCTATCTGATGGGTAGAGTCAATAGCTGTTTCAGTTTCTATTCGAACGGGCTGAGATTCGACTGGGGGAGAGAACAGTTGGGTGAAGAAAATAAGACCAATCAATACCATAGCGGCTACCCCTATAGCGTACCAGATAGGTGCTTGCCTTCTGGGTTGGGGACCGGTTAACTCTTCATTGATCTTAGCCCAAATCTCCTCTGGTGCTTTGTGGGTCGGCATTCTATCAATCGCCTCCTGTAAAGTTTTCTTATTTAGCTCTTTCATGATACAATGGTCATTTGACTTAGGCGCTTGCGCAACCTGCGTTTGGCATAAAATAACTGCGACTTTGACGTTCCTTGCGATATGCCCATCATTTCAGCGACTTCTTTGTGAGCATACCCTTCGATTTCGACCAAAATGAACACCATCCGGTACCCATCTGGCAAGTCTTGAATTGCCTGTTCCAAATACTCTGTATCGAGATAGTTTCCCCAGTCTACTACCTGATCCGTTGCCACATTCTCCAAGGGTTGCATGGGCTTTTCCTTCCTTAAGACTTTATAGGCAGTCCGTACAACGATCGATCGTATCCATGCTCCCAGGGTTGAACGCTTTTGAAAATTTTTTAATCCTCTGAATACTCCAATAAATGCTTCCTGTAGTACATCCGCTGCTAAGTCTGAATCACCCGTAATGCGATAGGCCAGGGTATACATGGCATCCTTATACCGATTGTAAAGGGCCTTCTGAGCCAATGGCTGTGATGCCAGACAGCCTGCTAGCAAGCTTTCCTCTTGCTCAGATAATGTGAATCTTCTTTTTTCCATGGATTGCGCGCGATGTTTTCAGGATCCCCCAACAATTATTGAGTTAAAGTGTAATTTAGCATGTATCTGGTTGTAAGTGGGTGCTAAAATTTCTATTATTTCTTAGGTTGAGCCTCGAGTAGGGAAGGAAAAAATGGAAAAACGGGAGACAGATAAGCATACGGATCTTGGTCTACTAAGTGTGCAGCGTCTATTGGCTTTAGCCAATCCCCCCAGCCCTTGTCTTTCTGCGTCAGAATAAAATCAAACCAAAATAAGGCTACTTCTTCTTATCTGACACCTTCATCTGAATATTCGCTGTCATCACTTCCACATTATCTGTGTCCCTTACAGAAACAAAGCAATCCACTACAGTGCAGGTATCCCAATCAACTTCGCTTAGATCACAAGATGCCTTTAAATCCGTTTTTGCTTTTTTGAGATAAGCAACCTGCATACCCATGGGAATCCATCTACGATGGGAAGGAATAGATGCTTCCATACAAATTCCTGCAGTGAATTCACAGAGATTGCACATGGCAATGGCATGAACGGTTTTTAAGTGATTCTCTACTTTTCTCCGCTTTTTGATCTCTGCTTCCATATAATTATGCCGGAGTTCAATTATTTTGGGTTTGATGGTGAGAAAGTAGGGGGCGTTACGCGCAGCCATATAAGAAAACATTCGATTTCCCTTAGGCCATTTTTCAAATCGCGATTGTAGTTGTAAGAGCCAGTTCATAAAGAATTAGATTGGTTAGTAAGAGTCCATGGTCCACAATTTTTCCTCATCATTCTCTGTTAAGCCATAAAAAGTCAGTGTCAAAAAACAGGAGCCTTAAAGCCTAAAGGTTTCATCCTTTCAAGATAAGAGATTCTCGTGGAGTAAGGGTTACAGTAACAAATTACTATCCATAGAAGATCCCAAAGGGATCGAGACACCCTTAAGGGTAGGGAAAAGAATATGGACTAATTGAACATTTTTCAATCCTTCAATCATTTTGCTTTAGTAATTAGTAGGACCCTTTTAGATAAAGAAAATGGCTTAGGTCAATAACTGTTATCTTGGTCCAAGCGCGCGCGTATTTCCTCTAACTTTTGCCTGTCGTAATAGGCTCCTTGCTTAACCACTGCTTCTATATCTGTAGTATTTTCAATGGCTTCTAGCGGGTTGGAATTCAAAATGACCAAATCAGCCCACATTCCCGTTTGTATGGACCCCAATTCGGTCTCCATTCCAAAGTAGCGGGCAGGATTCAATGTTGCGGCTTTAATAGCTTCAAGCGGGGTAAGACCTGCTTGAACCAGTACGGCTAGCTCTTCATGGAGACTTCTTCCTGGTGTCAGAAAGAAAATCGGACAATCTGTACCTGCCATGATGTCAATCCCTGATTCGTGAATTTTGCCAACCATAGCGAAGGTCCAGTCTGCATACGCTTTGCGGAAAGGAGAAACCGCTCTTTCTCCGAATGCTTTGATATTCTCTTTCCACTTCAGTTCGGTAGAGTCAGGTAAATAGGCAAAACTTGTTTGGAACTCAGGTTTAGCGAAGGGCTTTTTTACAAAGCCCGTATTTAAGGCCAGAGTAGGAATCTGCCAGGTCTCGTTTTCCCGCAACACGGATAATACTTCTTCTGCTTTTTCCTCAGAGTAATTTTCTACAGCAATTTGCCTTTGGGCTTGATGAATACGTGAGCGCAAAATCGCTCCAGGATCTCCTTTACCTTCAAAAAGTAAGGTTTGACGGCGCTTGAGCAATTCATCTGAGTTGGTGGCACAGGATAGCTCCAGGTTGCGCATGTGTTCCATACTATTTAATCCCGCATTAGAGGCGCTGATCACATCCATACTTAACGGGACATGGCCGGTGACTTTCAACCCTTTCGCCTTTCCCAAGCGGGTAATAGTGGCAAACTGCTCAGGCGTGAGCATTTCGTATGCTTTGAGAAGATCGACTCCTACACGATCCAGTTCTTCTACCTCAGCTGCAACTTCCTCCACTGATTTTAGCCCGACAGATAAGGGAGGATGTCCGGGGTCACTTCCATCATAGACATTGGGTATGCCATCCAACAAGGGACCTGCAATCATTACTCGAGGTGCCTCCGTAGGATTTGCCAACGCTTTGTCCTTCCATTTCTTTACAAAGTCGATTTCTCCTCCTGTATCGCGGACGCTTGTAATCCCATGTAGGAGAAAGAGGTCAAACATTCGAGAAGCCAACTCTTCCATATAGGCAAAATGTACATGAGCATCCCAGAGACCAGGTATTAGATACTTACCTGTCCCATCTATGATGGTATTGTCGGGCGAAAGTACTATATCACTAGAGGAACCTATGGCATGGATTTTACCATTTTTGAGGATAACGGTTTGGTCTGCTTGTAAGCCTTGGGTCGGATCAATAGTTGAAATATGTTCAATGCAGATTGCATCCTTGTAAAGGGTACCTGAAGGTTGGCAGGCGAGAAGAAAGAAAAATCCTGTGAGCAAGGGAAAAAGTCGCATCATAATGGAAATTCAAAAAGGTTAATAAGGGGTAGGTGGCAGTCCTTTACAGGGGCATAATTTCAATAAGGCTTCCAAAAAGTAATTTATTAAATCTTTTTGCGCAACTCTAGTCGTTCGGATACTTTCTGCGCTTTATATCCCAATTAAAGGAAAACTTTTCCAAATAATTGCGAATTATAGCTATATAAAGGAGATTAAGATTGAAATCTAGGCATAAATCTACCTTGTTTATGTAATTTCTCTTGACTTTAAATGAGAATTTTTTCACATTTAAAGTGTGAATTTTTTCACACATAACCTTTTACTCATCCCTCCCATATGACCCATCTATCTAAACGCGAAAGGCAGATTATGGAAATCCTTTACAAAGAAGGTCGGATAAGTGCACTAGAAATCATGGAGAAACTTCCTGACCCGCCTGGTTATGCTACCGTGAGAAAACTACTGGGAATCTTGGAAGAGAAAGGGCAAGTTTTTCATACAAAATCGGGGAGACAGTTCATCTATGAACCTAAAACCCCCAAAGAAAAGATCAAAGGCAAAAGCCTCAAGCACCTGTTAGCTACCTTTTTCCAGGGATCGATTTCAGAGGCTGTAGCAACTTTTCTAGATGAATCTGACCAGAAGATTAGCCTAGATGAACTGGAAGAATTGGAGAACCTGATACAAAAGGCAAAAAGAAATAGAAACAATCCCTCGAATCAATAATTTTCCAATCTATGAGCTTATTTGTAGAAATCGTTGTGAAAAGTATGTTTGTAGCGGCTATTGGCTGCATGATGATTTGGGTATTTAAAAGTAAATCAGCCCATTTACGACATTGGTTAATTAGCCTGACTACCATTGGCTTGTTGATGCTCCCTATGGTTACCTATTTAGGACCAGATTTGCCGCTCATTCCTGAAAAGGTGATACCTGTATTAAGTCCCACAGCTTCATCGGGAGTTCCTATCACAGTCCAAGAGCCCCGCGAACTTGGAGGTGTACTTGATGGCCCCTCAGCATTGGATAGTCATGAATTCTTACCAACGGTTTCTCTTCGAAAGGACCAGACTATTCCACTCTTCTCATATATATGGGGTTTATGGGCTTTGGTTGCTACAGGACTACTTTTCAACCTGATTTTGGGATTAAGGAAGGTCTACTGGATGAGTCGTCGGGGGCAACAAATTTCTTTTGCTGAGCTAGAAATTCCAGAAGAATATATCAAAGTACCTATTAAAATCTGTCCCAATATAGGCTCTCCAATGACCTGGGGGGTATTCCAACCAGAAATTCTTCTACCTCCTTCAGCGCTTTCTTTGGAGGCAAAAGAGCTTCAAACGGTTTTGGTACACGAGTGGACACATATCCAAAGAAAAGATTTCCATCTTCACCTTATCTGCCTATTGTCGACTTGTCTATACTGGTTTAATCCCTTTGTTTGGATACTTAAGAGAAGACATGCACTTGAGCGGGAAAAGGCTTGTGATGAACAGATCATACGGGGAGGTGATTTAGCTACTGAATATGCCTCGCAATTGGTTTCAGTAACCCGTAAACTTACACAACCCAAGCTTTCCAATAGAACTATAGCACTTCCTATGGCGAAGGTCTCTCAAATCCGAATGAGAATACATGCACTCTTGAATGATAATGCCTCTTTGCCATTACCTTCTAAGAAAATCTTGGCAAACTATGGACTTTTATTTGCCTGTTGGATTCCTTTACTCGCTGCTGTAAGTCCTATATCTACCGTCAAAGAAATTCCGGTCTTACAGCGCTTAGTTGAGCAAATTGAGGAAGAAAAACCTTACCTGAATTTGGAAAAAGAAACGCTACAGTTAACCCCAGAACCTCGTTCTATTACTCCCAATAATCAGGTGCCTAATCCTATACATCCGATTGAGAGATCTTGGTCACCCAACCTAAACATGAAGGAACCTCCAGCAATTTCGGTACCCGAAGGAGTAGCCTTGGAGAAGGTTCAAAAACCAGATATCCCTTCTAGAGAAAACCAGATCATTTGGACAGAGGGAAGATATGAATACCAACTATGGACAGTAGGAAACGTCAACGGGCTAACTTCTCCTCCCTACATTGAATTTGGAGGACCTGGCGACCTAATGGTGGTGAGACAAACCAAGAAGGGAAAAGAAGGAAAAACCACAGAACTGTTATTTACTCCTGCTCCCTATAAGGGTAAATTGATCCAAACCTACCTAGACGGAAAAGCCAATTCCTGGTCGAGCCATCAGAAAGGGGAAAAGTTGAAGTTTTGGTTTAAAGATGGGGAATGGGTTTTCCTGGGTCGAGGTACAGCTAAATTAGAGAGAAAACTGTTTCCAAGGATTTCAGCAAAGCTTCAGGAGATGGAAGAAGGTACACAATTAGATGAAAATGGATGGATTACCATCCAGAAATATAGAGGGATTATGACGGAACGCTTTCTTGTCGATGAGGCAGAAGAAAGCTTGTTAAACCTCCTAGACAGCGACAACACTATTTCAGAAGTTAATGCTACTTCAGCATCAAAATCAGCTCTACAATCGCTTCCTGTACTGGGAATACCAACTAAAGCACCTAACAATGCCACTGTCTCTGGCTTTATAGGTCGAAAAAGTCCTTCCAAGGTATGTTCTGGATTTAGTGGACGAGGAAGTGGGAAGGGGACTGTTTTTGGTACAGTACTTTCCATGGGTAAAGAGCCTATACAAGCCGAAGCATTGGCTTTTCATCTGAATTACAATGGATATAAGCGTATCTCTTTCGAAGCCAATTTCTATCAAATTGAAAATGGAGATGTCCTAGGGAGAATCCATTCGCAACCCATAGAGTTTCATATTAGCGATGAGGAAAATTGGGTAGAAATCCCCTTACAAGACCAGTCATTTTTAGTGGATTCAGACCTTCTCATCACCTTGGAGATTATTGATTCGAGTGGAAAGGCCAAGAAAGAAGGGATATTCTTTACATTAGACAACTCTCCATATCGCTCATTGGAAGATATTACAGGACAAAAAGATTGGGGTATATGGGAAGGAAATTTCTCCTTTTATCTTATCCAGCATCCCTAAATCTGTATGCGCAATGTATGAACGCCCCTTAAGTTCCATTTAGGTAACATCAACTTCAATCTATTATGAAAGCCACCTTCCTAATTTGCCTACTGGCAAGCAGTATCTCTATACTTTTTTCCCAACCCAATGAAACCCTCGGGAAAACGCTTATTACTTCTGATATTGATCTTTTCTGGAAATGTTATGATCAAGCCCAAGGGAAAATAACGCGTTCAACTTTTCAAGAATACATAGACAATGGATCTGCAGGAGTGAAAGGCTTTATGCACATGCGTATCGAAAACGCTAGGAAGCTTGCCAAAACGGTCAAAAAAAATCAAGCATATTACGAATGTATCCGTCCAGGCAGTTTGGCCATTAGAGATTCTTTTGAACAGCAAATTCTCCAGGTTTATCAACAAATGAAAGAGTGGTATGCAGAAGCTACAATTCCCAATCTGTACTTTGTCATTGGGAGGAAAAATACGGGAGGGACCATCTCCGGGGATGGCCTTATTATGGGAGCGGAAATGTACGGTCCACAGGGGAATACTACTGGGCCTAATGCTATCATTAATTACCAGGATATCCCTGCAATTGTGGCCCATGAACTCATCCATTTCCAACAGCAATACTCAGCAAGTAAAACCTTACTTGATCAGACGCTTCGAGAGGGTAGCGCAGATTTTCTCGCCTACCTGATTCAAGGAAAAGCACTTCGACATCATCTGGATGACTGGGCCGTCCCAAAGGTAGAAGAACTTTGGGGTATTTTCGAACAGGAAATGTACGACAAGTCTTACCAAGGTTGGTTATACGGTGGGGGGTCAGTGATGGAAAATGCCCCTAGAGATTTGGGCTATTGGATGGGATTTTACATTTGTAAAGCCTATTATATAAAGCAATCTGACCCTAAGCAGGCTGTAATAGATATATTAACAATTCAAGATTCGAAAGCCTTCTTGGAGGCTAGTGGATTTAAAGGAGAAATTTTACCGTAAATGTCTAGAAACTCTGACTATACCGCACAAAAGATATCAACTTCTATTCGGATAGATGGCAATATCCAGAAACCCATTTGGAAAGACGCTATTTGGAGTAAACGCTTCGTGGATATGGTGACAGGGGCCCCAGGGATATACCATACGCAGGTAGCCATACTCTGGAGTGATACCCATTTATACATTGCTTTTGAGGCTGAAGAACCCTTCGTTGAAGCTCGATTAACTGAAAGGGATAGCATCATCTTTTTAGAGAACGATTTGGAAGTATTCATTGACGGAGTCGACTGCTACTATGAATTGGAAGTAAATGCGGCAAATACCATTTATGAGGTCATGTTTATCTGGAAAGACGCCTATAGGAAGGGGAGTAAATTCGATATTCCCCAGTTTGACGTTCACCAGGACCAAGCCTATACCTTTGGCGGAGACTATGATCGTAGTGGGGCTTCTTTTTGGAAAGGAACCCATCCAAGAGGGATACGCTGGGCGTTTACCAACTACGATATGCCGGGATTGGAAACAGCCGTACAGATTGATGGGACATTGAACGACCACAGCGATATTGATAGGGGGTGGAGCTTGGAAATCGGCATTCCATGGAAGAGTCTAGAATTACTTGGCAATGGACGAAGCCTTCCTCCCACCAATGGAGACATCTGGAGGATGTTTCTGGGAAGGTTCCAAAAGCTGCTTGTAAGTGGAGAAGAGATACAACCTCATCCCGCTATGGCTCTCAATAGCCATGGTATATACGACACCCATTTACCCGAGAAATGGAGCCACATTGAATTTATTGGTTGAAAAAGGGAAAGCTTACCATACAATAAAAATTTCCTAAATTTTTTCTACAAGTGTTGAACAAATAAAATCTTTGTTTATATTTGAACTAATTCTACAAGTGTTGAACAAATATATTCTGTATGAAAGGACTTGGGTATTTGGAGGAAACGATATTACTCCTCATCATGATTATCAAGGAGGATGCATATGGCTTTACCATAAGAGAGTCCTACATGAAGCACACGGGTAAGTCTATCTCGCTAAGTGCCATCCACGCAGTTATGTCCAGATTAGAGAAGAAAGGCTTGGTCTCCTCATATTTAGGAGGAGCTACGGAAGAGAGAGGGGGGAGGAGAAAGCGAATGTTTACCATCACCCCTGCCGGAAAGGAAGTGCTTGCCGCCATAAAAGCTAGTCGACAAAAACTGTGGAACCTCATCCCAGATTTTTCCTAGCTATGAAGCAATATTCCACTCCTCCCAAACTAGCCGACCGGTTTTTGCGGTGGTTTTGCTCAGAAGACCTACTAGAAGAAATTCAGGGAGATCTTCACGAGACCTTTTTTCACAGAAGGCAGCATATGAATCCGCTAAAAGCCAAATTTTTGTATTACCGCGATGTCTTGCAATTTTTTAAGCCCTACAGCTTTGAGAAGTATTCTCGCACCAAACAATTCCTTCCTATGTTCAAGAACTACCTTACAATCGCTAGTCGCAATATTCTGAGAAAGAGTTGGTTTACGGCCGTTAATCTTACTGGCTTAAGCTTGGGACTGCTGGCGGTACTGCTCATAGGGTTATACCTCCGCTATGAGGGATCTCATGATTCTTCCTTTCCCCAATATGATCAGGTTCACCGACTAGTAAATGTGTATCGAGATCAGGTGTACACTTGTATGAAATTTCCTGGATATTACCAGTCTAATCCTTCCCAGCAATTGGTTTTACTAGACTATTTGCGTTCCCAAGAAGAAGTGGTGGAAGCAGCTCACTTTGTAACCAGTAATTCCGCCATAGCAGGACCAGACCGTTATTTCGTAGAAGTCCAAGGAAAAAAATTGGTGCAGGAGGATGTCCTAATTACGAATTCAGGGGCTTCTTTTTACTCCCTATTTCCGCAGAAATTTTTACTGGGAGACCCCCAAAGTGCATTTTCTAATTGGGACAAGGCTATACTTACGGAGACTACTGCAGAGAAATACTTTGGGGAGCAATGGCAGACAAAAGACGTCCTTCAAGAGACCCTGAAGATTCGCGATAGTGTCTATGTGATTGCAGGAGTGGTGGAGAATTTTCCGAATAATACCCACTTCCACACAGAGCTAATGTTGATTCAACAGCAAATACCGAGTTGGGCTGCTTATACCTATGTAAAACTCAAGCCAGGCTATGAGATTGAGCCTACCTTGGCTCGGCTCAACCAAGAAGTAGATAGGGTCTATCCTGGCTATACAGAAGATGTCCTTTCCAAGGAAATTCGATCAGTAGCCTTGCAAGATATTCATTTCACTGATGGCATGTTATACGAGCTCAAACCTGTAGCCAATAGGACATACTTACAAATCTTTGCCTTAATAGGAGGCATTATTCTCTTGATTGTCTGTGTGAATTATACGAACCTTTCCGTCGCTATGTATGCCAGCCGCCAACGGGAGCTTGGTATACGGAAAGTATTAGGCGCAAGGTCTTCAGATATTCTCTTCCAGGTACTGGTAGAGGCAATTTTGCTAACATTGATCTGTCTTCCTATATCGCTGTTGGGCGTTTACCTTATACTCCCTTTTTTCAATAGCCTAATGGGGGTACAGATAGATTGGGGGGAAAGCCTCAATGGCCTTGTTCTGTTGGTATTTTTAGGACTTGTGTTAGTTGCGGGACTTGTAAGTGCATTGTATCCAGCAGTGGTATATAGTAGAAAATCTCTTTTAGGACTATTCGAGGGCAAATTGAGTACCAAAAGAGGATATTATCGCACATTGACTT
>JBCCTX010000109.1:0-21613 GCA_039197765.1 Bacteroidota bacterium | reverse complement strand
TGAAAGGGGAGCACTAATCCTTCGGGTATACCGCAACAACGCTTGATAGACCTTTACGGCTTGAGCATGTCCAATATCTACTGCAAGGCGGGTTTTTACCTTTCCCGGAACTGGATGCTTGACGAAAATTAGGAGGAGAGACATTTTCTGGGGTTAAATAGTTATTTGGTCCACGGTCTATAGTCTATCTTAACATTGATTAGGGCCCATTTACCTAAACGCAACTCCAAACTATCGACTATGGACCAAATTACCATCGAACTACCTCTGTATCACCGCGAACTTTCCAATACAGGGGTTTTCTCCCTCGTCGTTTGCCATAAGTGCAAGGTAGATCCCAGAGGCTACTTTATTTCCTTGTAAGTCCCGACCATCCCAGGTTGAAGTTCCACCATTGGCGATCAATTCCTTGACCAGGCGCCCTGAAACCGTCACGATTTTCACCCTACTTCCTCGGGCAGAGCCTCGTATGACCACCTCCCCATCAAAATCAGTAAACAGTGGATTGGGATACACAAATACCTCATCACACGCTATCTGACTCTCAGTAGCATCTCCTTGATATCCGATGATTCCCTTATCGGTAGAAAAGAGAACCTGCCCAGTCGCCTGATCTACTGCAATATGGTTTACTCGATCAGAAAGTAGAGGACTATTTTGGGTGGTAAACTGCTGTATTTGTTCTTCTCCCGTCTCGTTGATTAAGAAGGCTCCATTCTCCGTTCCAAACCATTTTCGGTTGGCTCCATCTACTGCAATGGATAAGATTCTTTCATTTTCTAGGAGGCAGCGCCCATTGAATACCGGGCGAGTTCCCTCTACCAATTCGCCGTTGGCGATACTAAAAGGGTCAAAGTATACGACTACTCCTTTAGAAGTTCCTACCCAAACAAAGCCATCTAAGTCTACAGCCAGGGCTAACGCCTCATTTGAAGGATCACATTCATCATCTCGATTTGTTCTGATGGGATTTATGGTTACAACACGGTCATCGGAAAGGTCTTCGGGAGAGAAATTATCATTGTACACAACGAGTCCTTTCCGACGGTTAATGATCCATTTACTACCTAGTTCGTCTCCCACCATACCAATGAATTCGGTGGAAGTTCGAAAGCGAGACTCATCTACCTGAATCCAATTCCCTTCGGGGGTGCGCATGACAAGCGGTTCTTGGGCAAAGGTTTGGCTTACCCATAGGTTCCCACGCTGGTCTACATGCATTCCACTGACACGGGTATCGGTAAATAAATCTGTGGTAATACAGACCCCCTCTAAACGTGTACTCAATCCAGAGTTTTCGCAGTCATAGAAGGCTTGGAGCTCTCCGTTTCTAAGTTGGACAAGTCCGCGGCCAAAGGAACCGAGGTAAGCGTCACGAGTACTAGGATCGAGAAAGGCTCTAGCAAAGCCTGTATTTACCCGGTCGGGGTCTAGGCCTCCATCCCGATTGAGGTTGCTCCATCCTGTCTCAGGGCTGAAGAAATATACCCCAGATCCATCTGGAACAGGCGTAAAACTGCTATTATATCCTCTAGGGGCTACATAAATCTCTCCATTATAGGTGGCAATTTCTGTAGAGATATTGGAGGCGGGGCCACTTGGGGTGATATTGACAATGCCTTCGGGTGTAGTGCGGTCTACCCCGCGGAAAGTTTTCGCTACATAATATTGTCCAGTTGTAGACCGAAATACGTGTTCTACATTTCCTACAATGAAGAAGGTGAGAGGAGCTTCTCCATTTACATAGCTCGTAATGCGGTCCAGGCGGGAAACAGCGACAAGCCCAGGCTGCGTGTAAAGTTTATCGACACGCTCATCCATTCTAGGATCAATGCTCCAAGTACCGTTTTGCTTAACATAAACCGTCTCGGCAAAACGGGCAAATAGCGCTTCTGTATTCCCACGTGCTTCCAATACACTGTTACCCGCAGGAAGGCCATCTAATCCATTTTCTAAGGTCCAAATACTGGGATCACTTAAGTTGGGAAAGCCTATGGGGGCACTGAAAAGCTGGCCTCGTTCAAGCTTTGCCCAGATTCTATCATTGTATAGGGTAATATTTTCCACGGGCAGACGGGAAGCATTGTTACCAAATTGCGTCACTGTAAATGCAGGTAAGCGGGTCGCTAGATTGAATATGACAACCCCAAATTCAGTAGCTACATATAGGAACTGTGCATCGCTTACAAAGTCATTGATGGCCTTTGCTGTGAAGTTTGTATTTCTGGAGATATCTGTGATTGTCCGAATTTGTTGCGGATCTTCAAAAAAATTAATGGTCCCATCTGCAAAACCTACGTAGAGAATATTTTGTGCAGCGTCGTGGTACAATCGGGTAGGGTTGATGTCATGAAGCCCTTCTACGGTGGAGAAAGTCTGACGTTCCTGGGTAACGGGATCAAAGGAAAACATTCCCCCCAATGTGATCGAGTAAAGGATTCCATTGAATTCAGCAGTTTGTAAGGCATTACTATGGTTGAGGTAGGCCCTCCATTGACCGTTTCCTAGGCCTAGCTGAGCTAGGAGAAATGACTGATTTAGGAGTAAAATGGAGAATAAGAGGAGAGAGGAAAGAGTAATCTTCCTAAAAAGTAATTTATAACTCCTCATAAAAGTTTATTTTTGTTGATCTATTTTGCGAATATAGGGTCTATATCAGCTTTGAGGAAATGGGAATAAAAATCTCTTATAGCAATACGGGGTTTATGCAATTTCTGGAATACCTTCAAACCCTGAACCCTTCAACCCTAAACCCCTTACGTTTATGCTTACACGCACAATGGCTCAGGATCTCATGGAAGACATGATTCAGCAGCATAATTTAAGAAGACACTGTCAGAGTGTATCCCTTGTAATGGAAGCTTATGCTCGCCACTTTGGCGAAGATCCCGATAAATGGGCCATTGCAGGATTACTACATGATGCAGATTATGAAAAATTTCCAGGCGAACACCCTAACGTAATTGTAGCGCAGCTGAGAGAGATGGGCGAGGAAGAGATCGCACATGCGATTTCTGCGCATTACACCCATTGGGGGGTACCCTATAATTCCTTGCTCGACAAAGCCCTGCTGGCGTGTGATGAACTTACGGGTTTTATCATGGCATGCTGTTGGGTGCGTCCCGATAAGATCGAAGGCTTAACTCCTAAATCTGTAAAGAAGAAATTGAAGGATAAGAAATTTGCTGCTAAGGTGGAACGGGAGGAAATACGAAAAGGGGTAGAATTGCTAGAAGTAGATCTGACAGCGCACATACAATTCATCATTAATGCCTTGCGGGAAAATAAAGAGGCCTTGGATCTTTCATAAACATTAGCTTTCAAACCGATACATTTTATACCTTTATCCTTTTCAAAGGAAAACGCCAGGTAATTTGTATGTATATGCGCTTTGTTTTAACGCTTTCAATCGTTCTTTTTTTGGGGGGGGCTACTCCCCTCCATGCGCAACAATACCTCCAAGCTATAGCAAAGCGAGGAGACGGGGCGATTTCTATCTTACGGGAATTCGAATGTTATACGACTTGTAACCTCAATGAATTCTATCGCCTTAATCCGCAAAGTAAACGGAAGGGGCTACGGGAGAAAGAAATATACCGCCTACCCATATTGGTGTATCCCTACAATAGTAAGAGTATTCGCTCGACTATCAACGTATATGACCTACCTCGCGCAAGAAAAATTCAAACATATAATGAAGCTATGCATGCAGGAGGATTGAAGAGCGATGACTATCGCAAGGGCAATAAACAATTATGGGTGCCTTATCATTTCCTCTCTTGCCCGCATGAAGAAGCTCAAAAGTCTATCAGGCCGCTGGAAACCGAGACCTTACCCCCACAAGATCTTCCTCCTAAGCCTAAAAAAGCATTGGGCCTTAGGGGAACTTACCCTATCCTGGGCCCCAAATATGCCAGCGTCCCCTTGGTAGATAGAAAACTACGAGGCTATGTATACTATATGGTTACGGGGCATGGAGGACCTGATCCGGGAGCTGTAGGAAGGCGCTTTGGGAAAACGCTAGCCGAAGATGAGTACGCCTACGATGTAGCCTTGCGCTTCACTAGAAACCTTTTGAGCCATGGAGCAACTGTATATGTAGTAGTCAGAGATCCCAACGACGGTATTAGAGGGGGTGAGTACCTGCCTCCTGATAAAGATGAGGTAGTATGGGGAAATGTTCCCATCCCTCGTAGCCAGGTGCAGCGCTTACAGCAACGTGTAGATATCGTAAATGCGCTACATCAGAAAAATAAGAAGAATGGGGTGGTCAAACAGCGCCAAATTATCATGCATATAGACTCTAGAAGCCGGGGTAAGCGAATTGATATGTTCTTCTATCACAGAAAGGGAGACAAAGAAGGCCAAGGTATTGCCCAGTCTTTGAGAAGAACGATCGAGACCAAATATGCCGAGGTGCAAAAGGGAAGGGTTTATAAAGGGGATGTTTCAACAAGAGACTTATTTATTTTACGAGAAACCACTGTCCCTAGCGTATTCGTTGAACTGGGGAATATTCAAAACCCTCAGGATCAGGGGAGGTGGGTACTGGAGCGCAACCGCGAACTGTTGGCTTCTTGGCTCACAGAGGGAATATTGGCTGCTGAAGGGAAATAATCTTCTTTACTTTTCTTTGAATAGCGCACGTATATTCTCCAAACTTTGCTTTTGGGCACTAAGTGCTGTAAGCGTATGAGGGGTACCCTCTTCCACAGCTTGCTCCAAGACAATATGAGGAGAAAGGCCTTTTTTGCGAAGGGTTATTACCAAGCGTTCATAGTCTACATCCCCCTTTTTATCAAAAACTTCCGACCAAATGCCCTGTTGTGATTGGCGTAGGTGTAACTCTACAATTCTATCTCCATAGAGCTTTACGATATCGAAAAGGGCCACCTGAGAATTTCCTGAGCCTCTGTATATCCAGTGAGCGTCCAGGCATAACTTGACGTATTGAGCATCTGTACCACTTAGCATATGGTGGAACTCCCTGGCAGATTGGCGCATTTCTGCGTCATGGTTGTGGTAGGCAAGTACTTTACCCTGCTTCTGTAGTTCCTTCCCCAAACGGTTTAAGGCCCGTGCTTGTATCACAAGCTGTTCATCACTTTTATCCTCATCTCCTCCCCATTGTATGGGTTTTGGGTTTGTAACGATGATGCGTGCATCAGAATGCTCAGCAATCTGGATCACTTCTTCGATACTAGATGCTACCTGTTCTTCGAGGTATAAGGTAGAATTAACGTAGAGGGAAGAAGTTTGGATGGAGAATTTCTCTAATGCCTCTTTCAGCTTTTTTACAGATTCCAAACTCGTGAAAAGCGGCTCAAAATGATGTGTTCCCGCTTGGAGAAACATTTCCATATCTCTCATCACGTTCTTTCCCCATTCATATCCTTCCCGCTTACAAAAAGTCATCCATGTGTACTGTTGACAAGCGATTGCTACTGGGGAATTCATTACAGAATGCGTGAAAGGTTTTGCCAAAGTTCCTGCTGTAAGGAGCGATGTGTTTCTCAAAAAAGTTCTACGAGAAGACATAAGAAGCTATGGGATATGTTCGTGAAAGGAGTATACCAATAACATTTTTTGAGTAACCCTTTTTGTACTAAAATAGTACATTTTACCGACTACCGACTAATCCTTCGTCCCCTTCTGATAGATTCCAATACTCAGGCTAATAAATGCTAAGGCTAGCATAGGCGTTACCATATCCTCAGGTCGACGAAATTGGACCCATTCAATTTCTCTAAGAAGCCAAAAAATAGCCATGATACCTGCTGCTGAGGCAAACAGCCATGCGATTCCTGAAAGAAGCATGGTTTTATTCATGGGAGGGAAGTTTTGTGAGTTTGTAATAGTCTTTGAAATAGAGGGATAAAATTATTACGTTTTACCCTGGGTAGAAAATTATTACTTATCGGAATAAATTCAAAAAGTTAGTTTCCTAGCCTTGAAAAAGATCTGGGAAATTAACCTTATGTAAATAAAATATGAACTAGCAATCTGATAATCAAGATATAAAAAATTTCTAAGGGATGCTCAGGAAATCATTCCACTTTGCTTCAGGTAGAAAAATACGGTGATAAGGACGGCTACAAGCGCCAGCAAAATAAAAAAGGAAATACGCCAAAATCGTTTTCTCCACTTATTTTTCCGCCGGTTTTCAAATCCCTTGGTCCGTTTGAATCCATTTCTACCTGCAAAAACTGTAAGAATAGCGAGCAACAGGATAGAGGGGAGGAGATACCGGAGCCCATCAAAGATCTTTGCAAAGGTTTGTAAGCCCCATCCACTTTCCAAAACCCAAATTACTTCATCTGTATGGGTTATTCCATTTTGTGTAGCCCTAACGACTAGGTGGTTCTTTCCGGGGTTCAACTTTACTTGCTTCCATTTGGCAACTCCCATTTCTGGGCGTTGGCTTCCTATTTCCTCCCCGTTCAAGGAAAGGCTAAGCTCACTTAGATTCGAAAATACCTTTACGGGAGTTTTAGCTTCCTCTCGGAAGATGTGTCTTCGAGAACTAATGTAGAGTACAGGCTCTTGTTGCCAGTTAGCTTTGTAGAAGTAAAAAGCATCCTTTTTGACTTTTCGGTCAAAGGTAACTAGGCCTTTGTCATTCATGCCTGCATGATCGCCTTCTCTTCGAAAGTGCGAGCTGAAATCAAACATGTTCCAAACAAAGGTTCCCCAAATATAGGGCCGTTCCTGAAAGGCCTTCCAATGTATTTCGTGGTAGTAGCTTTGCCACTCCTCGGGGTGTGGAGAACCAAAGGGGTTGGGACGACGAAGTTCCTGATCATGTTGATCAATACTTGCGCCTGCACCGTATTCACTCACGCCAATTTTCCAATCCGGATAAGTATTGTGGATCTCATCTAGCCAGACGCCAATTTCTTCAGGCGGATGATAGTACCAGCCAAAGTATTTATTCCAGGCGATGACGTCCGTAATATCGTGCAAGGGTTCTTCTGCTTCGAGCATACTTGCAGCAGTAGTCAGTCTATAGGGATCTTCAATTCTGGCGAGGCTATCTAGCTCTTTGACCAAGGCTTTGGGAGATTCGTCTTCAGGATTTTGTATTTCATTGTAAATCCCCCAAAAGCAAATAGAAGGGTGATTGAAATTCTGCCGAATCAATTCAACCAGTTGTTGTCGCGCATTTTGATGAAAATCTGGTGTGGGTTCATAACCATTGGTTCCCTGGCCCAGAAGATCGGGCATCCCAACCCAGGGGATCTCTGCCCAGACGATCATTCCTGCGGAATCTGCCAGGGCATACATATCTTTGGCTTGTTGGTAGTGAGCCAAGCGTATGGCATTTACCCCCATCTCCTTCATTAGCGCCATATCCTCCTTATGATCTTTCCATTCGAGTGCAGAACCCTTGTCTTGCCGATCTTGGTGTCGGCTTACGCCTTTTAGGGGTAATACCTTTCCATTGAGAGAAAATCCCCTATTGGCATCGACAGAAAAATTCCTAAGTCCCATACCTTCCACTACTCGATCTACACGTCTATAGTCGCGGAAAATATCTACCGTAACCTGATAGAGATTAGGAGCTATTCTACCCATCCAAAGAGCTGGAGTGTCTATCACTGCGGTCTGAGAAACAACCGTGTCCCCTTTTCCTATGAATAGGGGGAGTACTTCACTGTAAACGATCTGGCCTTGAGGAGATCGAATGGTCGTTCGAAGGCCTACAGGTTGACGCTGGTTGAATCCTTGGGAAAGATGGGTTACGATTTCAACCTCTGCCTGTCGGTCATTTACCTTTTTGGGATGAAGGTAAACCCCAGAACTTGCAAAGTCTAAAGGAGAAATACAAACACGGTCGGTGACGATAAGTTTGATGGACCTATATATCCCTCCATATAGGTTAAAATCTCCTACTAGGGGAAGGATAGCAGGATTCTCTTTATTGCTTACAGATACCTCAAGTGTATTGGGACCCTCTACGTTTAACAACGGAGTAATCTCAAAAGCGAAGGCAGAATACCCTCCTTGGTGTTCGCCTACTCGTTTTCCGTTGAGGCTTACCCGGGCCTCTGACATTACCCCCTCAAAGTGGATAAATATGCGCTTATAGCGCCAAATAGGTTCTGATAAAAACTGTTTGCTGTATATCCCTTCTCCCCTGAAATAGGGAATCCCTTCTTGGGCATCCTTAGCGTTCCATGTATGGGGAATATGAACGGCTTCTGGAGGCTGTTTGTGACCTGCTTGAATTTTGTGGTAAAGCCAGTCTTGATTGAGGTCAATGATTCTTCGTTCCAGGGCTTGTTGGGAAAAGCCGCTATTTCCTACTCCCAAAAGGAGTAGAAAGGTGAAGGTATGTAGAATTTCCCTCATCAACACAGGTTCATATTAGGCAGATTCTAAAGCTTCCCTTGCTTGGATGATCATTGGCAAGGCAAATTCTGTATGGAATTCATACAGGCTTTGCCTTGAATATAGGGATTATTTGGAAAAGTTGAATTAAGAGGGAGGGGAAACCTAGCGAAAGGTCTCCGGCCATACTTCATCAAAATCCGTGTTGAGCTGAAACAAATGAGCCACTGCTAAGAGAGTAGCTTCATCATAGAGCTTTCCAATGAGAGAGATACTGGTAGGTCTTCCTTTTTCGTCCCATCCTGTAGGTATAGAAATGACGGGATGACCCGTAAGGTTGGTAATGGAGGATTGATTGGTGCCAAAGGTAGGGGCTAGAATGAGATCGTATTGCTTAAATACGCTATCTATAGATTCGATGAGTTGTCCACGTAATCGATTGGCTTGAATATAAGAGGTCGCTGGCATAAAATAAGAGACCCGAAGGGAATTTGCTCGGCTATTGGCCGTTTTTCGGGTCAGTTCATCTTCGCGGTTGGACATCACCAACGCTTCAAAGGCTGCCCCAGCTTCTGAGCGGATAATGAAGGACATCATATCGGAACTCGGGAAGCGTTCGGGTAAATTCATTGAATCCAGTTTCATTCCTAGGGATTGGAAGACTGCTAAGGCTTTTTGGTTGTTTTTGCTGGAGGAAGTACTATCCTCCAAAGCTTCATCAAAGTAAAGTTTGAGGTATCCTGTTTTAAGAGTCCTTAAATCCTGGCTGAGGGTAAAATTGAAAGGTGCATCTAGGGTACTAAGGTCAAGGGAATCCTCGCCTCGGATCGCATCGAATACCATTGCACAGCCTAAGGCACTCCTACAAATGGGGCCTACCTTATCCAAGGTCCAGGATAGCGTCATTCCCCCAAAGCGACTAACCCGGCCATAAGTGGGACGTAAGCCCGTCACCCCACATCGAGTGGAAGGGGAGATGATAGAACCCCAAGTTTCTGTCCCAATGGAGAAGCCTACGAGTCCCGCTGCGGTGGCAGAGGCTGAACCTGCAGAGGAACCACTCGCGCCTTGTGAGAGGTCCCAGGGATTTTTGGTCTTTCCCCCAAACCAAACATCTCCATTTGCTAGTTCTCCAGAGGATAATTTGGCGATCAAGACGGCTCCTGCCTCCTCCAGCTTGGTCACAATCGTAGCAGGATGGGAAATAACCTGATCTTTATAAGGAGCTGCACCCCAGGTAGTGGGATAGCCTGGCACAGCAAACAAATCCTTGATCCCATAGGGTATACCGTGTAGGGGGCCACGATAGGTTCCCGCAGCTAATTCTTCATCTGCCCTTCGGGCCTGTTGCAATGCAAGTTTTTCGGTGAGTGTGATTACCGCTTTTAGGGTATCGTCATACTTGCGAATCCGGTTGATATACAGTTGGGTGAGTTCCATAGAACTAATTTCACCTGATCGGATAAGCTCCGATAGCGCTGCAACATCCAAAAAGGCGAGATCATCAGGATTGTCAGGAACAGTAACCCTTTGAAGCTTAGGCCATTTGATGGGGTACTGTTGTGAGGGACGTTCAAAATTTGCTGGTAGGGGAGAAAAATATAAACGAGGGACTAGTTCATTCTTAAGGCTATGGGTTCGCAAAGCTTTTATTCCAGAGTTACTTCTTTTGAGCCAGGTTCGCATACTGTCCAGTTCGTCTTTGGTAAAATCTAGTCCCAATACGCGTTGAGCCCCCTTTATATCGCGTTTGGAAAAAGGTTCATCCTTAGTACTTGCACAGCTTATGCAGAACAGTCCCACTACTATTAGGAGAAGGTAGAACGACGTTCTATAGGGTAAGATCTTGGGTATTATGAGAGGGCTCGACATAGTTGAATTCACTTCAAAGCAATTGTTAAGGAGAAAGATCTGAATGGGTAGATGAAGTATGCTTAGTGGATAATGCTTCTTGGCCGTAGGCCAACATTTCCTGATAGTAGGGTAAGCAGGCCTCATAAAGTGAAGTAAGGCTTTGGGGTAGAGGCCTATCGCTTGTCGCTTGCTTCTGAAATCCTGTTGAAGCATGGACATTTTTATACCAGTAAGGTGCCCATACTCCATCCTCTGACCTTGGACCAGCTTCCCAGGAGAGCATTGCGGGATCAAATTCGATTCCAATTGTCTTACAAACTCGTTCGAGGACCTGGGCGGGTGCGGCGAGAAGTTCTGCTGAATCCAATATGATTGGTTGAACCCCATTATTTCTCAGAAAAGTAAAGAGCTGGTATTGAATATCTATTCCAATGTCATGAATCTTGGGATGGTCAATCACTTTGGCAAAGGAAGCGATTAGCTGATGGGGGTTTCTCAGGTAGATAATAGTCGTAAAATTCAACAGTTTCTTCCAGTCTAACTCGATAAGGTGTTTGGCCATTCCCTTGAAAAATACATGGGGTTTTCCATACGTTTTTTCCGCCATCTCCTTCAATACTTCCATACCATCTGGGTTTTGGACCCGTAAAATTGCTTCCCTTCCAGGATGTTGCTTTCTCGAAACGGATAAATAGTGCGCATATAGCGGTTCATCCACAACCTTCATGTCTTTGCGTTGGGCAAAGGCGTACATGAGCGCTGTGGAGAGATTTCTAGGGCTGGAAACCAGGTGAATTTTTGCCATACTATTCAAGGAAGCAGATAAAAAAGTAGCTTGCAATTATTAATTAAGATAAATTACAAGCAAAGTTTATTACAAAATTCCACATATTTGATGTTTTTGTGACAATCCCTAAGGCTGCCAACTCCTACTTTTGTTGTGACGTGCAGTTTACGATTAACTTTGCCTCCGCCTGCCAGGGCGGGGGTTTTTCATTTCTCAAACATATTCCGCACGGCTTTTGAATACTGATCCTTCTGGGAAAAACTTTCAAAGCCTCGAGTCTCTACTTCTACAGGAGCCTTATCTTTCAGGTGCGTAGCCAATCTCAGCGCCAGAGCTCCGAGTGTAAGAGTGGGATTGGCGGCAGGAGAATTGGGAAACACAGACAGATCGCATGCATATAGATTCTCATATCCATGGAATTTTAAGTCTGCATTCACTACTCCATCTTCTCCCATCCGCAGGGTTCCCACCTCATGGGCTACCCCTCCTAAGCCTGCTGTTTGAAGATCAAGATTTTGTCCTTCAATTGCAACTCCTCCTAATTGTTGAATCACTGCATTCTTAAAGGCATTAACCTCTTCCCATTCTTCTACTCGTATTGGAGCTTCCTGCATGAATACATTGGGTTTTACAAAGGAATCACCTGCTTGGCTAATTTGATTGGATTCTACGAGTGGTGCATGAAATAGGAATACAATCTCACACAGCATGAACGCTCCTTTCTCGACTAAATGAGCTTCGACTAAGTCTGGATCCACAAAGCGGCCCTGATTAAAATCTGTTCCTAACTCGATCACTACATTATACCGATGCTGGAATTGCCCTGTAGGGTTTTTGCCTGCTTGATTGTGCTGCATCAGTAATTTTGCAGCAGAACGATCTCGATAGAAGGGAGAGCTCTTTGGGAGGGCAAAATGGGTAAAGAAGATGGGATGATCCGTAATTCCTTGCCCTATTTTTCCGTTGGGATCTTGCAGACCACTTAGAAGTGCTAACTTCGTACTTTCCACGGTTCCTGCTGATAGCACAATTTCTCTTCCCAGATATTTCCTATCAACTCCTCCTATCAAGTCTGCAGCGACTACTGCTGTAGCACGACCTTCACTTGTTTCAATGAATTTAGCCGCATGGTTTAGGTTTATGGTCAAATTGAGGTTTCCAGATTCTCCTTGGCTCATTTGCGACTCCATAAGGAGGTCAGCAGTGGAAAATACTCCTCCTCCGATATTCCTTCGAGACCGATCCGTATGAGAGATTGCCATTGGGGCAGTAAAAGCACGATAAGAAGGAAATTGATTTTGGAAAAATGTAGTCATTTGATCCTGATAATCAGACGCTACCTGGGCTTTTTGCATAAGATCATTACCCTGTACATACCCTTCACTTGTCATATATTGCTGGATGGCATCTGGCCAATCATCTTCAAATTCATAGGACTTCATCTCAGGGATCAATCCTCCCCAGAAGATACTTCTCCCTCCCAAGTTGAACCCCTGTCCTCCGATATACGCTGAATTGAAGGCATTAGTGTAATTGGTGATTTTGAAGTCATCCCACATTCCCCAGATATTTTTATCCACTCCTTTCATGAGGAAGTGTTGACGGGGGAGGTTGCCCACATGCGTGGGAAATAGGTAGCTACCCGCTTCTAGGACCAACACCTCCAGTCCCCTATCTGCGAGTTGGTCCGCTAGGATACCCCCACCGATACCTGAGCCAATTACAATGACATCATATACAAGGTTAGGGTCTAGGTTGGCCTGAAAAAATCGTCGAGGAACGATTCCATTTTCTGGTAAGATTTCTGTGAGTGGAGGGAATTGAACCCGTTGCTCATCGAAGGGAAAATCTCCTCCTGGGAAGGGCTGAATCGGGAGATTTTCCCCTAGCATCCAGTACTGCTGCTCTAAAATGAATTTGCATTCAAAGCCGTTCTGATAGGGGGCATCTGGAAGTGCAAAAACCCAGGAATCCCCTGAGTAATTACCCGGAATATCCTCCTGCCAGTCTTGAACACTGGTACGGAGGGTAATGCGATGATTCGGGCGGAATTGGGTGGTGATAAATCGTAGGGTGAACATGGGTGTAGAAGTGAGAGGTGGAAAATGAAGAATGATTGTTAAGAAATGCAAAGCGCTAGCTTCCAGTGTTTTTCAAAGAGAACAAAGGTGTCTATAGACTCAAGGTATGCAGGATTAGGAAAGAAAAAAATTCTTGTGTTAAATTAGGGGTGAATTCAATTACGTGGATTCGCTAGGAAATTTTTTCCTGGGAATAATGACTTGACGTAGGGACTCCGTAACGCTCAATTCAGAACTTTTTTTCGACGTAGAAGGACACAGAATTTAAGGGACTTAGCATAGGCTAAGCGACGCAGGAAACCGTGGACTATGGACTATCCAACTAGCTCTTTTTTTTACCACGGACTACGGACTATCGACTATTCAACTAATCTACCCTCCCACCCAAAACCCTTTTCGACACTGACTTTGGATGACTTGATTATGACGGACGCTGAGATTCCCTGAACTTACAACCTAAACTGTGGACCATCGACTATCTAACTATTCAACCTTCCAGCCAGGAACTCTTTCTGACACTTTTTTCTACCACGGACTACGGACTATCGACTATTTAACTAATCTACCCTCCCACCCAAAACCCTTTTTGACACTGACTTTATAGGACAGCTTATGACGGACGCTGAAAAACTCTAAACTTGCAACCTAAACTGTGGACTATCGACTATTTAACTATCCTACCGTTTCAACCCAGAACTCTTTTTTGTATAATAAAGTGCGGTTAATTCCTAGGGAATATGTGCTAGTATCTCCAACTGGCGCGTTTTACTACGGACTACGGACTACAGACCACCGACCATCTAACCATATTTAACCCAGAACTAATAACCCAAATAAACCCTTTAACTACCCAACCCTATGATCCTTACAAACACTGAAACGATACCCGGTAAAGAGATTACCGAAGTACTTGGCATTGCTCGGGGCAGCACGGTACGAGCTCGGAATATTGGGAAGGATATTTTTGCGGGGCTGAAGAACATTGTTGGAGGCGAGATTAGCCAATACACTTTATTGCAGGCGAAAGCCAGGGAAGAGGCCATTGACCGGATGATTGCAGATGCAGAGCGATTAGGGGCAGATGCCATTGTAAATATCCGTTTTTCCACCTCTATGATTATGCAAGCAGCCTCGGAAATTTTAGCTTATGGGACGGCAGTGAAGTTGAAGGAATAAGACCTTACTACGCCCCAAAGCATAGGAACTCAAATTCCTTTTGACGACTTCTTCCCCCAAAGGGCATAGATTTCTCCATTTCCATATTGAGAGGGCGTACTACCTATTTCAATGGGATTAAGCCCCAATTGTTGGAATAATCGTCTTCCCTTCTTCCTCGATATTGGGAAAGGAATCCATGGATTGGGAATTTTTCGATCATATTCGATCAGGATAAACTTTCCTCCCTTATCAACATAGTACAAAATGTGGCGTAGGAATTTTTCTTGTTGCCTTACATAATGTAGGGCATTAGCCATGAGAATTCCATCTAGTAGAGGAAGTTCGAGTTTTTCTGTAAAATCCCCTTTTATGACAGTGATGGGTGCAAAATCCAGTGAAGAACTACGTGAACTAAGGCTGGGATGTTTATCTACGGCCCAGATGTGGCCATTGGACCCCACCAATTCAGCCAATGCATAGGAAAAGGTTCCCGATCCAGCCCCTAGATCTACCCAAGATTCTGCCGGTTGGACAGCTTTTCGAATCAGGTTTGTAGCTACTTCTCTTGTCATCGGACGTGAAGTACGTAAAAAATTATTACCTAGAGTTCCGTAAAGTAATTTTCTTTTAAACCTCAAACCTCAAACCTCAAACCTCAAACCTCAAACCTCAAACTTTTGCCCCTTTTTAAGGGGTTGGGGTTCCTTCCCTCAAACCTCAAACCACATAAAACCATTTACGTAATATCCTTTTCAAAAATTAATCATTTAAATTTTAGTAATAAAAGAGAATAAAAATTATTTGTCCATCGTTACCTTTTTAAAACCTGCACAGTGCTGCAGACACAAAGGACTTTATGGCACTAAAACTTATCTGTTCTCCCTGTTCAATAGGCCCCATCACTACGGTTCAGGAATCGCTCCAGACCCTTTATGGTCAGAGCTGCCAGATCATGTACCTGCCACTTACTGGAGATGACCTCATTCATCAGGTTGATTCGCTAGGCGATGAAGAGACCTGGGGGGTGTGGATCTCTATGTATGACTTGGCCGATATCGAGCATTTTATTACTACATTACTGGGATTGGCGTATACCAAAAAGTTGTCTAAATTGGTTGTGGCCTTACCCCAAGCAACAGGTGATTGTCTGATTCATCACCAACTCCGAGAAGTTATTGCCCACTTACAGCGAGCAGAATGCGACACGGTCGTGTTGGAGTGTCCCTTGCTATTTAGTGAAATCTTACTGAATCAGAATTTACTAGAGACAGAACGCATCCTTATTCTGCCAACCGATGGTGCAACCATGGCTTGGATTAATCCAGAGGAAGTGGCCCGACAGTTTGCCTACCACTTGTTGTACACCCAAATCAGTATGACCATACGATTGGCGGGTAGGGTTTATCTTAGTGGCAGAACTATTGCCAGTAGTCTTACAGGTTTACTGGCTCACCAGGAAGGAGTGGAGGCATGGGCAAAGAAACGTTTGGAATGCATGGATACGCGTGCTGATGAGCGTTTGGATCGGGAGGAGTTGCGGAAGTTTTTCCAGCAACTCGATTGGTTTCAAGAAGAGATTGAAGCATGGATAGATCAGATTCTTGGAGGTATGCGATCTATTGGGTTTGAAAAGGCATTGGAAGACCTTCGACCGCTGCTTCCTGCAAAGTGGAATGAAAACCCGGAACCCTATTTATATCTGCATTTAACCCCAGAGCATTCCCTTCAGGAGTGGGAATCCAGTGGCGAACTAGAGGAAGTCGCTCTACAAAAAGGAATCGAATATTGGGAGGGAAATACCCGTTATGGCGAATCCATGGAGGATAGCTACTCGCTGGGGGAATTGGAGAAGTGGCTGGATAAGCAGTTCCTACAACTACAAGTTATGCAAATTCTGCCAGGCTTAGGGGTTTTGAGCATTCAGTACAGCCTGGGCCCTAATCAGGTCCAACCCATCCAGATTCTTACCCTAAGCTCAGGGATTACCTTGACCCGTACCCTTGATAGGTCCCAAAATTTACTTTCCTATTCCCAGCGAATGGAGGAATTGGGAAGTACAAGCGATAGCATTTGGGTGTATTCCGAGGAAAAGGGTCGATCTATGCAGTTAGAAGGAAATATTCCTGTATCTATCTCTTCCACTCCCAATTGGGAAGGATGGAAAAGGGTATTTTCCCTGCTTCAGCAGCAAGAATCCCTTCCAAACTGGCAAATTAAGTTGTTTCGGACCCTAGGCGAGCTAGAATTATCTCCCGTTTCCCCAGGAGAGAATCCAACGGAAGAACTCTGCAAATGTGTAGGGCTTACTCGAGCGGAATGTATAGCTTGTATTGCTGGGGGTGCTCAAACGGTTGAGGAAATTGCTGCCCAAACTCAGGCTACCCAAACCTGTGGGGGGTGCTACCCTCTGATCGAAGAGGTCTTGGCAGGTAATACCCTAGAGCTTGCGGAAGTTCTGGAGAAAGAAGTACTAAACGAGAACCTGATTCAAGTCCGTATAAAGCCAGTGAATAAAGAAATTCTAGGAGCAGAAGCAGGCCAACATATTTTGGTCCAAGGACGACTAGATAATGAGTGGGTTTCCCGCCCTTACACATTAACAGCTGCTTCTTCTTTTTATGAATTTGTTGTGAAGCGGGAGGCCGAGGGAAAAATGTCAAATTGGTTGAGCGAAAAGCTCAATCCAGATTTATTATTGAGAATAACAGAGCCTCGCGGTAATTTTACTCTATCGCATTCTCGGGGAAAGGTATTCTTTTTTGCTGGTGGTATAGGGGTTACTCCTGCCCTTGCAATGATTCGTTCTCAGGGACACAAGGAATATCCTCGCCCTTTCCACCTTGATTGGTCTGTTCGAGCTACCAATGACATGGTTTTTGAAAAAGAGCTGCGGTATTGGGAGCACCGTTTAAAGTCATTTACCTGGACCCATCGGATTTCTTCTCAAACGGGTCGGGTAAGTTCAAGTGAAATCGCGCAGCTATATCCTTTTCAAGAAGAAGGAGCCGCATATATTTGTGGACCTGAGGGTTATGTAAATGTGGTTTATAAAGGCCTGCTGGAGGCAGGTTGGCCCGAATCGTTGGTTAAGCGTGAGCTATTCAGTGCCTTGCCCAAATCGGATACTGTACCTCCAATTTCCGAACCTGTGGTAGAGCCTGAACCAGTGCCGGAAATTCAAGCGGAGCCTACGGACCAAAACAAGCCCTATTTTCCAGAAGATGAGGAGTCCGAATTTGAGAAACATAGAGAAGAGGAAAAAGAATGGGAAGGGAAGCCCACTTCTAGTAAGTTTTCTTTGCAGCCACTTTCCCTCAAAGAAGCCTACCAAGAAGCAGAAGCTTATATGAAACTGTATTTTGAGGAGACCCAAAATCCAGGAGCTTTTAATCAGAGATGGAAGGCAGTCGAACAGGCATTCTTTCAGGATGGTACCTATCAGCAGACATTCGAAGAGCTTCAGTATGGGGCAAGAGTTGCATGGCGGAATAGTACCCGATGCATAGGACGTTATTTTTGGGATAAACTGATGGTGAGGGATCTGCGGCATATCAATGATCCTGAGGATATGTTCCAAGCCCTTGTTGAGCATTTACGGATCGCTACCAATGGTGGTAATATACTGCCGGTTATCTCTGTGTTTAATCCCCATTTGGGATACAGGTTGTGGAATCCCCAACTGATTCAGTATGCAGGCTACCGACAAACAGATGGTTCGGTCCTAGGTGATCCTGCTAATGTAGAACTCACCGAGCGCATCATGGAGCTCGGTTGGCCTGGAGGAGACATGACCCCCTTTGATGTTTTACCGTTGGTAATCGAACGCGGGAGCTATGGAGCACAATGGTTTGAAATTCCCGAGCAGGAGGTGCTTCAGGTACCTATTTCTCACCCCCGTTTTCCCTGGTTTGAAGACCTGGGGTTGAAATGGTATGCCGTTCCTGCTGTTTCAAATATGGCTTTGGACCTAGGGGGAATTCAATATCCCTTTATTCCTTTCAACGGTTTTTATATGGGGACGGAAATTGGTGCGCGAAACCTCAGTGATGCCAATCGGTATAATATGCTACCTGAAATTGCCAGGCGTATGGGATTAGATACAGAGTACTCCTACACCCTTTGGAAAGATGCTGCTCTATTAGAATTAAATATTGCGGTATTGCATTCCTTCAAATCTAGCGGGGTACGCATGATGGACCACCATAGTCTGTCGGAATTCTTTCTCAAGTTTGACAAAGATGAGTCAGCCTGTCAGCGTGAAGTTCATGCCGACTGGACTTGGCTAGTACCACCCATTTCAGGTTCCTCTGTAGAGATTTTTCATCAGGACAAATGGGAAAATACGGTGTTGAAGCCCAACTACTTTTATATGGATCAGGCATGGGAAAGCCTTTCAGATTCCCCGAATCCACAACTTCCAAAGTCAAGTTTTCAAGATGTGGAGGGGACTGAGCTGGCAAAGTGCCCTTTTCATCAGCAATTGAACTTGGGATAAGGTATAAATGAGTTTCTGATAATTGAAAGAGAGAGGGGAGAGTGGAGTAACCTAATAATTGCTCCCGCCCCTCTTTTTTATTTATCCTACAGGTTCCAGTGAGTTACGTGAAATCTGCAGGATTTCATACAACTTTGCATACAAATCGTCTGGATTGAATGGTTTTGTCAGGTAGGCATTCATCCCCGCTTTGAGGAGTAACTGCTTGGTAGACATATTGGAAGAGGCAGTAAGTGCAACAATAGGAAGTGTCTTGTTGAATTGTCGAACTTCCCGAGTTGCTTCTTCTCCATCCATTACAGGCATTTGGAGGTCCATCAAGACGATATCGTAATCGTTCTCTCGGATTTTCTCAACCGCCTCTAAGCCATTCTTTGCAAAATCTAATCGTACATTCCAGTCACCCACGATCTTTCTAACAATGGTGAGGTTGAAGGGCATATCGTCAACAACGAGAACGTAGGCATTCCCAAGGTCGCGTTCTTCCGAATTATCAAATTCGTAATCTTCTGCCCGCTTACCTTCTTCCAACTTAAGCTCAAAGAAGAAGGTAGACCCTTTTCCAATGGTAGACTGTACTTGGATTCCACTTCCCATGATTATGAGCAATTGCTTAATAATCGCAAGGCCTAAGCCTGTCCCTCCATATTCACGTGTCGTGTCTGATCTAGCCTGCGTGAAACTCTGGAATATTTTTTTCTGCTGCTCTTCGTTTATTCCTATCCCTGTATCCTTAACGGCTACCCGTATGAGAAACTCGCTTTCATCCTGTTCCAATACGTCTACCGTAACGGTTACGGTGCCTTCTTTGGTGAATTTTAGGGCGTTGCTCACCAAGTTGGTGATAATCTGCCCAATACGTACACTGTCCCCCATTAGGAATTCGGGAAGGTCATCGTCAATTAATACTTTGAGTCGATTCCCTTTTTCCTTTGCATAATTGGAATTTGCCCGTTTGATATTGGAAACCAATTTCCTCAAGTCAAAAGGCGTAAACTCCAGCTCGAGCTTCCCAGACTCGATTTTATTGTAATCTAGGATGTCATTGATCAGCAACATGAGATTCTGGGCTGTAATATCCAATACCTCCAGGTTCTCTTTTTGTTCGGGAAGCTGCTTTTCCTTTCGAAGGATGTGAATCATCCCAATAATTACATTTAGCGGAGAGCGAATCTCATGGCTCATGATGGATAAAAAATCCGACTTAGCAATTGAGGCCTGTTGGGCATCCTGCATAGCCTGCTTGAGATCTGTTTCAATTTCCTTGCGCCTTTGTGCCTGGTGATCGAGGTAATGAGCGATGGTTAATAGGTCATTCTTGTCATAGGTCCACTCTGAACCTTCCTCTTCCTCTAGCAATGCAATGGTTTGAAGCAGCGTCTCAATACTCTCTTCCCGCATTTTCTTCTCCTCGGTCAGTTTATGGGTAATTTCAAAATACTCTTTGTCTGCCAAGTCGAAAGCCTGTTGGGATAGTTTTTGGTCCTGATCATAGTTACTGTAAGAATCACTGACTGCTTCTGCGAACTTTCGGAAAGCCGCTGAATCAGTCCATTCTGCTTCTGACAGATATTTTTTTAATTGTCGCCTGAGCAGTTTGTGATGCTGTACCTCTGCCATAAATTAGTTTTCGCTAAGATGAGTAATGGTCATGGTTTGATTGTGGAGTTCACACTTCATGAAGGAAGAGAAAGGAGAGATTTCTCCATACGAATAGAACCCGGTAATCATTGCAGCATCCCCTAAGATTTCACGAGCAGCATCCAACTCCTCTTCAATTCTATTTCCAAAAATGATTTTCCTTCCTACACAACTTATTAGGATAGCTAGGGAGTCTCCATTCCCTTTTTTCTGGTCTTGAATAGAGCTGATACTTGCTGCGTCTGAAGCTGCATCCACAAGACTATCCAGGTTAGCCTTCATGAGGCGGACTTTTGCTCCCTCAGGGACATTTCCAGCAAAGGTCATGGATTTATCTTCTGGGTCTACACTTAGTATGGTCCGCACAATTTCCTGGCCTCCGTCTTCTATGGATAAGGGAAACAACAGAGCACTTCCTGGAAGTTGATCGGCGTATTCACCTAAATATTTTTTGTATAGGTCAAGCGCGTTTTCTCCATCTATTTCGTACAGAACATTCTTCTCAGAACGCGTAATGGTCCGGGTTGGGCCAAACTGCCCCCATCCCCCTTTGGAGCCACATCCTACCACTAAGTCTTCTCCATAAAATCCTACAGCCACGATATTTCCTACTGCAAGATCATCATTGAGGCCCACGAGGGTATCACGGAAATGGGCACCGTCGCCCGCAAGTCCTCCAGCAACAGGAATTTCTTTTCCTAAGACCTTATTGATTCCCGCTACCAAATCACTTCCATTGACTAGCTGTCCGTCAGACAGCACGAAAACAAAACGCAGGCCTTCCTTAGGAAGCTTTTCAACTATGGCTGTCCCTGCTGAATAGCTATCTTCAAAGTCTTCAATATTCTCCTTTACAGATACGATAGAGGAATTATTAAACTCTATAGCGGTAGCTACACAGGTATCATCTTGGATCGCATGGTTGTGGATCTCTCCCGCAGTTGAACTCATGATGACAGAAGCTCCTGGAAACATATTCATGATTTCCTCATAGACTTTTGAGCTAGCGAGTAATTCTTTTTTTCCAAAGCAAAGAACAAGGTCGGAGGACTTTGTTAGCGTCCCAGAATCTTTACCTACCCATTTTCCACTAGAGTAGGTTATCTGTTGAATATTCATCTTCTTATCACTTAAGTTTCGTAGATATCAAACTTAATGAAAAAATATTTAATTCAATAATTATATTTTATATAAATCATAATAAACTGATCTCAACCAATCATCATACTAAAAAAAATAAGGGCGAAGACAGGAAGAATCCTGCTT
>JBCCTX010000108.1:0-21658 GCA_039197765.1 Bacteroidota bacterium | reverse complement strand
TCATTTGTATTCCCGAATTGAATATAGGAGTGGTCGTTTACTCAAACTCAGAGCACATAGATGCTGTAGATGTTTCCTACAAAATTTTGGATTTATTCATCAATGAACCTATCAAAGAAGAGGAGATAAACCCTTCCGATGATAATTCCCCCATACAACTCCACACCTTTGCTGGAACCTATCAGGAGTTGAATAGTGATTTAAGGATGGAAATTTTCGTGGAAAATGATACCCTAAAAGCATTGAGCAGTTTGGGTAGGATTCCCAACTCACTAACTCCTACACGTACGACCAGCTTCTCTCGGGCGGATAACCCTTCTGTAACCTATTCCTTTTTCTCTCAAAAAGAACTAGAATCACAGCTTCACGTGGATTTTGGGGGTGCCATATTTTATTTTGAAAAAGTTACGCTTAGAGAAGCGCCCAATCAAAATTTAGCAGAGTACACAGGCACCTATTACTCACCGGAACTTGAGGTTACTTATTCCCTGCAAATTTCAGACAACCAACTCACATTGAGTTACCCAAACCATAAGGGATTGGTTCTTACAGAAGGAGTAAAAGACACTTTTGGTGCCAACAGGAGGACGAAATATGCGTTTAAAAGAAACGAAGAGAAGAAAATAATCGCTTTTGAGGTCTCCGCGGAGGGAACTGTCAAGAATATCTTATTTGAGAAAATAAACTAATTCACAAACAGGAGGTATCACTCTAGCCTATATTTCAAGCTTCGACCAGAAATTGCCCTTTGCTTTATTAATCTCCTTGTCAACAGGTGGAACTGTAACAGAATACATGATTCCTAAGACCAATTCTTCGAATATGAAAAGACTGTTATACCTAAGTTACATGCTTATGCTGTAACTTTCTTGTAGATATAAATTTTCCCTCGTTTATGAAAGACGTTGAAGACTATTGCCCTTCTGACAAAAAAGATTGGAGAAAATGGCTGGAATTGAACCACAATAAAAAAGAAGCGGTTTGGCTCATTTTTTATAGGAAAAAATCTCCTAACCATAACCTAAGTTGGAGTGAGTCCGTTGATGAAGCACTTTGTTTTGGGTGGATTGATAGCGTCAAAAAGAAAATAGACCCTGAGAAATACAAACAGTATTTTACTAAACGAAAATCGAATAGTACTTGGTCAAAAATAAATAAGGATAAGGTAAAACGCTTAATTGACCAAGGACTTATGGAAGAAGCCGGGTATAGAAGCATAGAAATGGCCAAAGCAAATGGTTCTTGGTCAATTTTAGATGAAGTGGAAGCACTTATCATTCCAGAAGATTTAAAAGATGCGTTTGCTAATTACAAAGGCTCAATGGAATACTTTGAAAGCCTCAGTAAGTCAGTTAAAAAGGGGTTATTGTATTGGGTCGTTTCTGCCAAAAGGAAAGAGACAAGACAAAAGAGAATTTCAGAAATCGCAGAAAGTGCCCATAACAATTTGAAACCCAAACCATTCAGATAGAATTAACACTGCTTATAATAAAGGCAAACAGCAATGGCCTCTAAATGATTGTGTATTTTATCAGCAACATAACCAATACATATTTATGCCTGAGATTTCCATAGATTATATGAATAAGTTGGCGGCTCAATTTACATTGATTAGTACTCTGTTAGTGGGATTTTCATTGTCCGCAATCATCGCCTTAATGCGCAACCAAAGTAAAAGTGTGTTAATGACATATATTTTTCGATTGGCAACTGTCGCTACGTTTGGATTTTTAATCACCATTTTCTCCATGACGAAAATCTTAATGATGACGACCCCAGGGTTTCCAATCAAAGTAAAATACGCTGATTTAAGCCAGCCGAGAATTGTAGGGATCCTTGCATTTTTGATCGGATTAATTGCTATGCTTAGTTTAATATCGGTTTCAGGTTGGACGCAGTCCAAATCATTAGGTAGGTTCACTACCTTATTGGGAATAATCGCATTAGTATTCATCCTCATGATGATGGTCTAGCTAATAGAATTAGCTACACGGGAAGTGGGAGAAATAGGAAATTAGGCCTTGCAGCGCCAAGACCTTTCAACTTGACCATGACTACCCCAAGGAGAGATTGTTTATTCAAAAACCTTGAGCATAGTATTTCTGCATATGTTTAAAACAGCAAATATATTATTTTTCCTTTGCTTTCTATCAAGGCTTTTACCCAGTCAATCCCTTCCACCATCCACAAAACTAGACTCGCTAAAGGGCTCCATCACCGACGAAAGAGCTTGGTGGGATGTTCTACATTATAATTTGGCTGTTGACCTGGATTTGGCTCAGAAAACTATACGCGGAAAAAATGTCATAGAATTTGAGGTGAATCAGGTGTCTAACCCAGGGAGTATGCAGATCGATCTCCAAGCACCCTTACAAATAGACAGTGCCTGGATCAATGATACCCAAGTCTCCTTTGAAAAGTTCCATTTTGCCTGGTTTATCCAGGTGCCTGACTCCATAAAAAAGCAAAATACCCTAACCCTCTATTATTCAGGAAGACCCAAGGAATCCAACAGTCCTCCCTGGGATGGAGGCTTTATTTGGGAAATAGATTCTTTACATAGGCCCTGGATTTCCGTCGCATGCCAAATGGTGGGAGGAAGTGTATGGTTTCCTTGCAAAGACCACTATAGTGAAGAACCTGATAAGGGCGTAACCCTGTCTATAACCGTACCCAACGCTTTAATGGCTGTCGGAAATGGCAGGTTAATAGAAACACATTCATTTGAACAGAAAACAACCTATACCTGGCAGGTCAGAAACCCTATCAATAACTATGGGATTGCCTTTTATGTGGGAAACTACATTAAGCTTCAGGAAGTCTTCAAGGGGGAAATGGGAAACCTGGAAATGACTTACTGGGTTCTTGACTACAATGAGGAAAAGGCGAAATCCTATTTAATACCAGAAACAGCTAAGACCATGACCGCCTTGGAGCACTGGTTTGGCCCCTACCCATTTTATGAAGATGGTTTTCAAATGGTTGAATCCTCCTATATCGGGATGGAACACCAGAGTGCCATCGCTTATGGAAACCAATTCCGAAAAGGAAGACGGGGATTCAATACCCTAGACGATTTGAATTACTTGACTGATCGCCTAATTGTACATGAGATGGCACATGAGTGGTTTGGCAACAATATCACGATGGGTGATCTGGCTGATAGGTGGGTACAAGAGGGCTTTGCCGCACTGGGAGAGGAACTTATGGTCGAGTATTACTTCGGTAGAGATACGGCCACCCAATTCTACCTGACAAGGAGAAAAAACAAGATCAAACACAAAGATCCTTTGATTGGGACTTATGGGATTTGGCAAGATGCCGGAAGGGACATGTACTACAAAGGATGGGCTATTGCAAATATGCTCAGAGCTATTGCTTCTGACGAGGAAGTATTTCGATCCATGCTTCGGCAGCTAAATGTAAGGTTCCGACATAAGACCATTTATTCAAAGGATTTAGAAAGATTCCTCTCGGGATATCTATCGGAGAAGCTGGATTCGTTTTTTGATCAATACCTGAGGAAGGCACAGATACCGGTTTTGGAATATGAAATGGGACCTAATTGGTTAAAATACAGACTGATTGCAGAAGTAGTGAAAATCGAAATGCCTGTAGATATTATCCAACCTATCAGGACCCGCCTAAGTTGCACTTCCCATTGGCAGCAAATAGATATTGATGGGATTCGTGAGGGGGATTCTCTTGTGGTTGATCCCTTTTTTCTTATCGAAGCACGAAGGAAAAAGAATTAACGTCTACACATGGGCGAAGAAAAACCAAGACTTTCCAATTTAGAGAAGAAAATCTTTCCGAAACTTTTTCCAACTTATTCCATCGAACTACCCTCTTTAGAAGGATCCTTTTGAAAAATATTCTCGAAGGACCAAGTATCCGAAGGGAGTCCATACCTTTTAAGAAAAAATATTTCACCGAATTGGAAAAAAGCAGAAACCCTAAGCCTGAATGCAAGAATATATACAAGAAATTAGTAAGATAGAATTTAGTGAGCAGCCAGTAGAGATCACTCGAAAAACAATTGGAAAGTGTAATGAGGTGTATGAATTAGCCTTTCAATCAAACAACTATATATTAAGGCTAAATTCACAGAAAAATCTCCTGTACGGAACCCATAAGTTTCTTCCCCTTTTTAAGGAACTACAAATCAAGACCCCAGACATTGTCGCAGAGGATTATTCGAAGGATAAGGTTCCTTACTGTTACCAAATCCTGACAAAAATTGAAGGAGAAGATTTAAAGATTGTCATTCCCAATATATCGCATGCGAATCTGAAACTCATTGCAACAGAGGTATCACACATCTTTGACAAGTTTAATTCACTTCCCCCTAAAAAGGATTTTGGGGGCTTAACCGGCATGCACGAAGAACGGTGCAGCAATTTGTGGGAAATGATAGAAAATCAGCGAAAAGGAATAGGAGAGCGAAATGAACAAACAGACTTCCTCGATAAGGAAATGCTGGACAGGCTGGATGAACTACTGGATGCCAATAAGAGCTATTTTTTACACAAAGAGCCACGATTGTATTATGATGACATTAGCGGAAAAAACGTAATGATACACCAGGAAAAATTTTCAGGGCTGGTAGACTTAGACTTTCTCCGTAAAGGAGACTACATAGAAGCCCTAGGTGCAATCATGGCCTGTTGGCATGGCGAGGTGTATGGGAAAGTTTATTTGGATGAGATCATCCGAAAACAAGGCTTAGATGAATTTCAGCAAGACCTAGTACGAGTATATGCCATGCTACACCTATCTATGTGGATTGGCGAGGAGGGAAGACAGTTTAATAGCAATACTACGGAAACTATAAATTGGGATAACGTTAACCGGGGGAAGGAAAAAATAAAAGCAATAAGTAAGGAGATTAAAAAATAAAGAAATACTCCTCCAAAAGTCCTAAATCCTACGTTTTCTAAGGGGAATATAAAATATCTAATACAAAGATAGCCGACCGAGACTAGCTAACTTGATTGGACAAATTCCAGGTAGTACTTCAACACCTCTTCCGGAGCTTCAATCAAGGGAAAGTGCCCAATATTTTTCAATTCGATTACGTCGGGATGGGGTACGACTTCCTTGTATCTATCTGCTATATTTTGACCAGATATGGGATCATATACCCCATCAATCAATCGAAGCGGTATCCGGGCTTGCTGAATTGCAGATACCCAGCGATCTCGGTTGTCCTTTCGCTCGCGCATATAGCGAATCAATAGGTGAAAGATTTTTTTACCCCCGTTGCCAGCAATTAATTCCCAAAACTCGTCTAGCTCCTTTTCAGTTGGCTGGGTATCGGGACCAAATATTTTCTTGAAGTTTTTTCCCAATTTTTCCCGTGTAAACCTTCGCCCAACTATAGCCCCTATGGGACTCATGAGTATTTTTTGAATCATTAGCGGCTGGTGAGTTTCCGGAAATAAGCCTCCATTTAAAAAGCAAATGGATTCTATTGTTAATCCCGATTGCTTATCTGCACTCCGCTCGTGGAACCTAGCCAACAGTTCCTGAGCAACTGTATCCCCGTAGTCATGGGATAATATCCTGACCTGGTCAATGTCTTTCGAACCCAGAAATTGTTCAATCAAATCTGCCTGGTCAAATATACTGTAAGGATATGTTGGAGGTTTAGCAGAAAACCCAAATCCGATCATATCTAGGGTTAATACCCGATACCGAGTCGTAAGGTGAGGCCATAGTTGCCACCAATCCCAAGAAGCGGTAGGAAAGCCATGGATGAGCAAGAGAGTCTCCCCTTCTCCTCTATCCTTGTAAAAGATTTGATGCGAATTATACGCATAATACTCTCCTTGATTTTTCCATATGGCTAGATCCATATTGCAAGTATAAAAAAAGAATTAGGTTCTCTGGCCTAGATACAAGCCAAATATTCCTAGATAGAAGGGGTTCTCATACCTATCGAGCCACACAAAACCGATTGTTTACCAGGGTAAATTTACAGCTATAATTTTTGTACAATCTCAATATATATTTTCCATACAATATCTATAGATTTAAGTACTAGAGTATAACCGATCTTGTATTTTTACTTTGAATTTAATGAAACCGAAGTTTCTCAAGACATTTTAGTTTTACCACAGAGGATCAAGGAGTAATTAAAAGAGAAAAAAGAGGGTATTTTAGGATTAAAGGCAAAATGAGCTAAGAAAAAATCTCTCTGTACCTCCCCATCCCCTTCTAGGGGATAATAGGGGTCCAAATCCTCCCAAAACTCTGTGGTAAAAACCCACGAATATTAAACCCTTTAGGGTGAAAATGTATTTTCTGGTCTATTGCCACAATCATTTTGCTTAAGTACTTATTTTACGAATTTTGTATATTGCATACAAAATACCCGAAAGAATGTTCTCTATCACTTCAACTCAAATAAGAACTACTCATTTCTTTCCTTAAAATTATCCGAAACTTCCCATATTCTTAGGGCACTATTCCATGTTTGCAACCAATTCAAGTTCATTAATTCGCAAAGCGAAACATGCTATATTCATAGGGGACAAAGCAACTAATGTATTAGGATGCTCCTCTTTAAATAGTCCAGGGTTAATAGGCTCATTTATACGCATGTAGATGATACACATCTCAAATAGGGAAATACCTTTAAATTGGTTTATTTTAGGAATAAATTTCCATTCCCTATGCAATTTAGCCGCTGCTGAACCGTTGAAACACATAGGCCCATTCCACGTATGTAATCCACAAGGAAAATAATTTGAATATGGGTACAGAATTATTAGAAAAGGAGAAATTACTTCAATTGGTTTTGAACCATATTCCTTCTTTTGTCTTCTGGAAAGATACCCAATGCATCTACTTAGGCTGTAATGAGAATTTTGCAAAATCTGCAGGCCTAGATTCTCCCCATGAAATTATTGGCAAAAGCGACTATGATCTTCCTTGGAGCAAGGAGCAATCGGATTTCTTTAGAAAAATTGATAAAGCAGTAATGGAATCAGGTGAGGCTCAGATCAATTTTGAAGAACCCCAAACCATTAGTGATGGGTCCACCCGATGGCTACGGACCAGTAAGGTACCCTTGTTTAATTCTCAGAAGGAGGTCATTGGCATCCTGGGCACCTATGAGGACATAACAGAAAGAAAACTCATGGAACTGGAATTGATCAGTGGAAATAAACAATTACATGAGTTGAATTCAAAATTAGAGATTATCAATGCAGATTTAGAGCAATTCGCCTATGCTACTTCTCACGACCTACAAGAGCCCATCCGCATGATTGAGGGCTTTGCTTCATTAATCGAAAGAAAATATTCGGTCAATCTGGATGATACGGGAAAGCAGTATATAAAATACATGATTGAGGAGACTCAGAGAATGTCTACCCTTATTGGCCAGATCCTTTCTTACTCTGAAGTGGAAAAGGAAGAAGAACCTTATGAGCAGATTAGCTTTGATGGATTGTTCAAGGAAATCGTACATGAATTGGATGTTTTTCTAAAAAGTAAAAATGCCCATATTGACCAGCGGCTTCCGTCAGAACCCATAACCTGCCAGCCTGCCAAGATTAAAATGTTGTTTGCAAACCTTCTCACCAATGGGATTAAATTCAACAAGTCTCAGGCCCCAGCCATACACATCGACTTCGAAAATCAAGCAGATAACTGGCACTTCAAGGTCTCCGATAACGGGATAGGCATTGAAAATACCTATGGGCATCTCATCTTTAAGCCCTTCAAACGGTTGAATAATCGAGATGAGTTTCCTGGCAATGGAATTGGCTTGTCTATTTGCCGGAGGATTATTGAATTACACGGTGGAAAAATTTGGTTTACAGAAAATGAGGGGCATGGGACTACCTTCCATTTTACTCTCTCGAAAAACTTGAAAGAATCCATAGGAATGATCGCTCATTAGCGGTAGTTTTTACCTATCCCAAATATTCAGAAAAAACTCACCTTCTTTATTCCTATCTTTCAGTGGGAGAAAAAAGTGCATACCTAAGCAACTTATTCTTTCCTTTTTCCATCCTTTCCTCAAAACACCCAACTTCTATGAAAAAATACTACACATTTATAGTGAGTGCTATACTTCTCATAGCCTGTAAAACAGAAATTACTACAGAAAACCCTACCGTAGCAAAGCCTCAATTCGTCTCGGCTTCATACCTTCCACATAAGTTTCAGGAGGACGACAGAAGCTCTCAGATAGAGTCCTTAGCCCCCAAACTAGAAAAGCTATTCCAAGAACATGCCGAAGTGAGGCATATTCCAGGTATTGCCTATGGAATCGTGGTGGGAGATGAATTGGTTCTTAAAGGATCTACGGGAACCATTAACCTGGAAAAAGACCTCCCCGTAGGCACCCGTTCACAATTTCGGATTGCCTCCATGACAAAGAGCTTTACTGCCATGGCCATCTTGAAACTCCGAGATGAAGGGAAATTATCTCTAGAAGATCCCGTCCAAAAATTTATCCCAGAGGTAAAAATGATCGAATATCCTACTTCTGATTCTCCTCTAATAGACGTAGAGAATCTATTGACTATGACTGCAGGATTTCCCGAAGATAATCCTTGGGGTGATCGTCAATTAGATGAATCCGACCAAATGTTAGTGGATCTCATGCAGTCTGGGGTATCTGTTGCTAACCCAATCTCTCATACATTTGAATACAGCAATACGGGGTATGCCCTCTTGGGAAAGATTATTTCGGAAGTTTCTAACAGACCTTTTCAGACTTACATCAAAGAGGAAATCCTACAACCCCTAGGAATGAACCAAACCTACTGGGAGTATGAGAATATTTCTGAAGAATTATTGGCCCTGGGCTATCGTTGGGAAGATGAGCAGTGGAAACGAGAGCCAATGCTACATGATGGCGCTTACGGGGCAATGGGAGGCTTGATCACTTCTATTGAAGACTTTAGTAAATACGTAAGCTTTCACCTTTCAGCATGGCCTCCTAGAAGTGAGTCAGATACAGGTCCGGTCAAGCGAAGCTCCCTGCGGGAAATGCATACCCCCCAATATTCCCAATTGATTGCGCAAGCCCAAGACTGGAACGGAGCGTCCTGTCCCGCCCTTTCAGGGTATGGATTTGGCTTGAGAATTTTGGAAAGTTGTAAGGGCATACGAAGAGTGGGGCACGGCGGAGCACTTCCTGGTTTTGGAAGTAGCTATGTATTTTATCCCGACTTAGGGATAGGATTGATGGCCTTTGGCAACCGTACGTATACCAGTCCTTGGCCCTATGTAGAAATTTTGAAGCTGGTATTTGACAGCCTGGATATTACCCCCAGGCAGCTCCCCACTTCTGAAATATTGAATAAACGAAAAGCACAGGTAGCCCAATGGATTCAACAGGGCGATTCCAGTTTGGAGGCTAGTTTGTTTGCCGAGAATTTCTTTCTCGATTTTTCCAGAAAAGTACGCCTCGTAGAGATTGGAAAAGTTCTAGAACAAACGGGGACAATTCAAGAATTGGGGGAGCTAAGCCCAGAAAATCAATTAAGAGGGGTTTTCCATATGAAGGGAGAAAAAGGGTCGGCAAGGGTCTTCTTTACCCTCACTCCTGAAAAAGACCCCAAAGTACAGCAATTGGACGTTTCTTTTTCTTCAGGGAATTGAAGTGCTGAATACGCGTCGATATATATGAATAGGGGATGCTTTCTTTGCTATCAAAGGAATTAGCTTAGAAGCTAGGCAACTTTTCAGCGGACTTGCAGTCTTATCCGGGTGAAAGATAACCTAATGCTAACCCCCATGTATACAACTGCAAAACCTACTCTTCTCTTGGCCTTTCTTCTTTATTTTTTATCCCTTTTAGGACAAGACCATATTCCAGGGAAAATAGATAAACTAGCCCAAAAAGCCATATCCAACCAAGGATTTCCTGCCTTGTCTATCGGGATATACAAGGGAGGTAAGGTCTACAAAAGCCACTATGGCGCACTTGACACGGAGAAGGGACATCCTCCAACTGATAATACCTTATATGAGATCGCTTCGGTGACTAAAACCTTCACGGGCTGCCTACTGGCACAGGCTGTCCTAGATGGGAAACTAACTTTAGTAGATGACATTCGCACGTATTTACCCAAAGAGCTAAATAGCCTGACCTATGGAAAAGAGCCTATTCAAATCCAACACCTTATAACCCATACAAGCGGATTACCTTTCATCCTACCAACGGAGATTCAGCAGCTATATGACCATCCAGATAGTCAATTACCTTTTAAGATTGCTACTATTGAAAAAGCATATAGTAAAGCAGGATTTTTAAAAGACTTGGAAACCCTTACCCTAGAACAAAAGCCTGGTTCTTCATACAGTTACTCAGATGTGGGAGCAGAAATCATTGGTCTAATCTTAGAGCAGGTATACCAACAATCTTTTGAACGTTTGCTGACTGAACACCTTTTTCTAAAGGCCCAAATGCTTGCTAGCAAGATTTCTTTATCCGAGGGAGAAAAAGCCAACTTAGCTCCCGGCTATGATGGTACTGGGCAATTGATGCCATACTCCCAGAGTAAACTATGGGCAGCGGGAGCTGGAATCAAAACCACCTTACCCGATTTAATCAAATATGTAGCGCTTCAGCTCGACGAAGAACTACCCTTTATCCAAGAATCTCATAGATTGCTTTACCAAGACAAAGCAAACAGCCTAAGCTATTTTTGGAATATTGGCGAAAGTAAAAGTGGTGGAACCTATCTCTACCATCATGGGGGTGCCTTTGGTGCCCAAAATTGGCTATTGATTTATCCCCAACTCGATATTGGTATTACCATCCTCACGAACCAAAGTGCTCCTGAAACATCTGGAAAGCTCGCTGAACTAGCCAATGATCTATTCCAGATCGTCAAATAAGTTTCCTACTACAATAATTAAAAGGACCTATAATCCCTAAACCCTGGAAACCAGGAGTAAATCTACCAACGTACAGCCTTCAGCTTATCCTCATCCAAGATTGTGATATCGCTGAGATAGGTAGAGACAATATTATCTGCTTTGAAATCGGAAAGTACTCGAATGACACATTCTTTGGAGGTTCCCACCATCGCAGCCAGATTTTCTCGTGGAATTCGCATAGAGAAGGTAAGTTCACCTGTATCATGAAATTCATTCTTGAACGATAGGAGCGCATCAGCGACCCGTTTGCGAACGGTATCATAGGCCAAATGGAGGAGTTGGCTTTCTTTCTCCTTTACATCTCCTGCCAGCATACGAATAAAGGCATTGGCTATATCTCGGTTGTTGTACAAAAGGGCAAAGAAATCTGCCTTAGGAATTAATGCAACTTCAGTCTTGTCCATAGCTGCGGCAGAATGTCCATAGTTGGCTTCGGTCAGTAGGGCTTCATAGCCCAGGAAATCCCCAGCTGAATGTAGATTGAGAATCAAATCCTTGGCATCGGGGTTGGACTTAAAGGTTCGGACCTTACCTGAAATGATAAAATAAAGGTAGTGTGGATGTCCTTCTTCTTCAAAAATCAGGTCTTTGGCCTTGTATTGGCGTAGCTCTCGGTCTTCCGAAAGATGTTCTAGAGAATTGTGGCTCCGCGCCTGGTCCATAAAGTGCGAAAGGCCCTGCGCATCCTTAGAGAAAGGTTCCTGACTTTTGGTAAACTTTGCTAATCTCAACTCAATTGCATCTAGCAGTTCCACTTCGTCAAAGGGTTTGGTCAGGTAATCATCTGCACCAAGATTCATTCCCTTTCGCATGTCCGACATCTCGGCTTTTGCAGTCAAAAAGATAAATGGAATTTGCGCTGTATTAGGATCTTTATTGAGAATGCGCAAGACCCCATATCCATCCAATTCTGGCATCATGATATCACAGATGATCAAATCAGGATCATTGGCCTGAGCTAGTTGGACGCCCACTTTTCCATTTTCAGCTGTCAGTACTTCATAGCCAGATAGCTCCAAAATCTCTGCAGTGTTTTCTCTCACTTCCAGATTGTCTTCGACAAGTAAGATCTTTTTCATTTCCATGATTCATTCTTTCTTTATGGCCTTCCAAGGGAGTTCCAAGTGAAAGGTTGTCCCTTGATTTTCTTTACTTTGAAAAGAAATTCTGCCTCCCATCAGGTCTACATATTCTTTGACAATGCTCAAGCCTAGGCCTGTACCCTTAATATTTTCTACGTTATGAGCCCGAAAGAACCGCTCGAATAAATGGGCTTGTTCCTCCTGGGGAATTCCCATCCCTTCGTCCTTAACCCAGATGGAGAATCCCGCCTCTGCCCCTCTACAGAATATATGAATTTGCGTGTCCTCAGGGGAATATTTTATCGCATTAGATATCAGGTTGTTGAGAATGTTTTTGAACAAGCTTTTATCATGTAAGGTACCCCTATCCGCACATTCATTTTGAAACCTTAGCTTTTGGCCTTTTTTCGCTACATCCTGCATCTCTTCGATAATTTCCACAAGTACTTCCACCAAGATAAAGGAGCTAGGCTTCGGAACAACCTTACCCCGCTCTAGCTTCTCTAAGGATAGAAAATCATTCAAAATACCCGTCAAATCCCTTACAGAAGCTTTAATTCGAGCTGTATGCTTCTTGCGTTTCTCCAGATAGTTAGCCTCTTCATATCTGTCAACCAGTGTAGCAGAAGACATAATGGTAGATAAGGGAGTCCTAAATTCATGAGAAGCCAGTGAAACGAAACGAGACTTAAGTTCATTTAGGTGCATTTCTTTCTTAAGAGACTCCTCCAATTGTAAATTTGCATCTGCAAGTTCCTGCGTCCGTCTTTGAACTTCCCGTTCCAATTCCTCCGAGTATTTTTTCATTTTTTCTTCTGCGACCTTTTCCGCAGTCAGATCATGAAGAATTCCCGTAAAAATTTTATACTCCCCAGAAAGCTGCACTTCACTTACCGCCAACCGGAGTGGAAAAATTGTCCCATCCTTTTTCTTTCCTTTCACTTCCCTACCAATTCCAATTATTTTTGCTTTCCCTGTTTCTAAATAGTTATTCAGGTAGGAGTCATGCGCAGAGTGATCGGGCTCAGGCATAAGGATATTAATATTTTCCCCTATGAGTTCCTCTGCAGCATACTCAAACAACTTTGCACCCGCTGTATTTATGGACTCAATGATACCCCCGGGATCTATTGTTATTATTCCATCAAGTGCTGTCTCTATGATAGCGTCCAGACGAAGTAACAAATCTTCACTTGAAGCAGAGTTATACATGGATCTTTTTGAAAAAGAGAGTGGCATCAGCAGTATTGAATTTATTACTGCTAATATAAAAAGTTAAAAACTGTAAAAGGGTATAATCCCCCTCTTATGGAAAAGAGGCAAAACGTTCCTTCTGCTCTACATTGAAGACCAACAACGGTATAGAAGCATCTTGTTGCATCTTATTGACAACGCTGTCCTGGAATAATTTTCCCCAAAAACCTCTGGAATGTGCCAGTAAAGCCATCATTTGTATTTTGTGCTCCTGAGAAAAGGAAAGCAGTTCCTGGACCACCATTTTTTTATTAGGCTCTTCCACGGCAAGGGTGTGAAACATCACATCCCTGTTGAACTTTTCTTTCAATTTTTCGAGTCCATTAGAGAAATCCTCCTTTGCAGCAGAACCTCCATTCCCAACGTGAACGCAATGAATGGTAGCCTCCGTAAGAAACGGAAAATCCATTAGGCGTTCCACTACCAGATGGTCTTGGTCTTGAAAGTTGGTTCCAAATGAAATGTGGTTTATGGTTTTATACTTTGTACCACAGGGCACAATCAATAAGGGACAGGTCAGATCCGGTAGTAATTCCCGGATGATTCCTCCAAATAAAAAGTTACTCAACATACTCCGCTTTTTTGTTCCCATGACCAATAAGGAAGGCGGAGAGGATTTCATGTGCTTGATCAATTCCTCTTCCACATTACCAAATACGACTTGTGGTAGTATTTCAATGTTACGTCTCAATTGAATAGGAATTTTTCTTTCCCACTCATCCATTAACCTCGTCTTCTCCGCTAGAGTCTCTTCGTAGGTAGTAGTGGGACTGGGGGCAATACCATAGGATTCCGTTACTGGCACAGGCGTCACATGGATGAGTTTGAGTCTTGCATAAACCAAATTCGCCAAGTGAACCCCATACTGGAAGGCTGAATAAGCCGCCTCGGAAAAATCTATGGGTACTAAAATTGTATGCATAATCAATAGCAGTTTCTCATGAAACATATCAACGCTTCAAAGGACACCTATTTTTTAATGCTTACATATGAAGTTTGACCTTGTAAGGGATGACAAAAGTCACTCCCTTCCCTAAGATTCGACAGGAAATAGGAAGGAATCCGCCTATAGTTTAGCAGCATGAATGTCCTCAAAGCTACAAAAACTACGTGTTACCATTGTGGGGAAGACTGTCAGGATGCCATCATTTGGCGTGAAGAAAAAGCTTTTTGCTGCACGGGATGTAAGACCGTGTATGAACTTATTTCAAGTTGTGATCTCGAGACCTATTATGAGTTGGAACAGCAACCAGGCATCTCCTTACGCAGCGAGTTGATGGATTCCTACGAGTGGCTTGAGGAAGACGCGATGGCTAACGAACTCATCGATTTTCAAGACGAAACTCAGACTCAAATACGATTTAGCCTCCCTCAAATACACTGTAGCTCCTGCATTTGGTTGCTAGAACACTTTGACCGACTTCAGCCTGCAGTAACCTACAGCAGGGTGGACTTTCCCAGTAAATTACTTCACCTTGCCTACGACCATCGACAAGTTGACTTAAAAACGTTAGTGGGTACCCTCGCACAGATTGGCTATCCTCCCGAGTTTCATTTACAGCAAAGTGAAACCCCACGTATTTCCACAATTCAAAAACGATTGATCAAGCAGCTAGGAATTGCAGGCTTTTGCTTTGGCAATATCATGTTGCTGAGCTTTCCAGAGTACTTAGGGCTAGAAAAGGGGACTTACTCAGTATTATTTTCTGCATTAAATCTCATCCTAGGATTCATCGTCCTCCGATACGCAGCAGTCGATTACTTTCAGTCTGCCTACTATAGCCTCATGGGAGGCCATGCCAACATGGATGTTCCTATATCCATAGGAATTCTTGCCCTTACGGGGCAGTCTATTTACCAGATCTTCTTTCTTGGTGCACCGGGATACATAGATTCCCTTGCTGGACTGATTTTTTTTCTCCTCATCGGGAAATGGTTTCAACAAAAGAGCCTCGACAATATTTCATTTGATCGAACCTTTGAATCGTTTTTTCCCTTGGCAACCTGTAAGATTACAGATACTGGCGACCGGTATATACCCATCCAGGAACTCCGGATTGGAGATAGGATTCGCCTGAAAAATAAAGAACTCATCCCAGCTGATGCTACTTTAATAAGTCCTTTTGCACATCTTGACTACAGTTTCGTATCTGGGGAGTCCCGACCCGTTGAGGTAGAAAAAGGAGCCAAGCTATTTGCAGGGGGAAGAATAATCGGAGGAAGTATTGAGGCGCAAGTAAAAAAAGAGGTTTCCAATAGCTACCTCACACAACTCTGGGCGAGGACTCAGCCCACAAATATGTCTTCGATTCAACGGATTAGCGAGCAAATAGGTAAATACTTCACCCTCATTGTCATTGTAATCGCGTGCATAGGGTTATTGAGTTGGTGGCAAACCGATGTCGAAAAAGCGATTCAGGTATTTACGGCTGTACTCATCATTGCCTGTCCATGTGCGATTGCGCTAAATATCCCCTTTACCATGGGGAATGCACGAAGAATCCTCTGGAAACGAGGCTTAATAACCCGTTCAGCTGACACGATTTTTTCGCTAGCCGATATCCAACATATCGTTTTTGACAAAACGGGAACCCTTACAGAACGAAATCAATTCCCCTTAGTTTGGGAAGGCAGTGCGTTAGAAGTCTCCAATAGATCCCTAGTCAAAAGCCTTACCTTACAGTCCCAGCATCCTGTGAGCAAGTCTATTGCAGCCTCTATTTCAGATTCATACACATTTCCCATCAATCATTTTCACGAGAAAGAAGGAAAAGGAATTTCAGGTACTGTCTCAGGGAATGAAGTCCAAGTAGGATCATATTCTTTTGTGTCAGGGGAAAAAGGGGTTAAACGGGAAGGAACCTGGCTCAAAATAGAGGGAGAAATCTTAGGAAGGTGGATTCACAAAACCAAACCTAGAAAGGGAATCCAAGAGTTATTGCATCGGATGCAGAAGCGCTTTGTACTTTCCCTTCTTTCAGGGGATTCACACGCCGATGAAAGTCAATGGAAAGATATACTGGGTTCTTCTAGTGCGATTGTCAGATTTCACCAATCTCCCTTCGACAAGCTAAACATGATAGAACGCTTTCAACAATCAGGGGAAAAGGTGCTCATGGTAGGAGATGGACTTAATGATGCAGGGGCCTTACAACAAAGCGATGTTGGTATCGCAATTGCTGAAGACGCTAGCTATTTCGCACCTGCCTGTGATGGAATCGTATTGGGTAAGCAATTGTTGGGCTTAGATCAATACCTAGCCTATGCACGAGGAGCAGCTAAACTTGTATCTGTGGGATTCTTGATTGCCGTACTTTACAATGTCATAGGGCTATCCTTTGCCCTTCGCGGAGCGCTGACCCCTTTGGTAACAGCAATCCTGATGCCGCTATCTTCTTTAAGCCTTATAGGGTTCGCCCTGGTTAGCACACAACTCATGGCTTACCTTCTTCCGTGGGGTGACAAAAGTCATTGAGCTGAATAACCTCGGTTCTACCTCCCCCATAGCATATTCTCCATCTTTGGGTCATATACAAAATATATTATGACTGCAATATTTCTTCTCATTGGTTTTAGCCTACTCCTAGCGGGGGGATTTCTGTTTGCCTTCTTTTGGGCTGTGAAAGATGGCCAATACGAAGATGATTTTACCCCTGCAGTAAGAATTCTGTATGACAAATCCGAAAGGAATGATTCAACGCAACAAGGCAACCCCTAAGTACCTATCCAAATAGCTTAGACTTAACCCTCTATTAAAAAAAGTTTTCAAGTATGTCAACTAAAACGATTACAAATCCTCAGGTTACCTCTCCACCCGGTCAGACCAGGAACATAGAAACCTTCTACTATGACAACCAGATTGTACGGGCATTTTTTATTGCCACAGCTATTTGGGGGATGGCAGGTTTCCTCGTAGGACTAATTGTCGCTTTACAGATGGTTATCCCCACGCTAACCGAAGGTATATCCTTTCTTTCATATGGGAGGCTACGTCCCCTTCATACAAATGCAGCCATCTTCGCCTTTGTAGGAAATGGCATTTTTATGGGAGTTTATTACTCCTTACCGAGGCTACTCAAAACACCCATGTGGAACCGAAGCTTCAGCTGGGTTCACTTCTGGGGTTGGCAATTGATTATTCTTTCGGCCCTAATTTCCCTTCCACTTGGCTACACAACAGGAAAAGAATACGCAGAATTGGAATGGCCCATAGATATCCTCATTACCCTTGTATGGGTAGTTTTTGGGGTGAATATGTTTATGACCATCCTCAAACGCAGAGAACGTCACTTATACGTTGCGATCTGGTTTTATATCGCTACCTGGGTAACGGTTGCTGTTCTTCATATTGTCAATAGCTTAGAGATGCCTGTGAGCTTTATGAAAAGCTACTCTGTATATGCAGGGGTGCAAGACGCCTTGGTTCAGTGGTGGTATGGGCACAACGCAGTGGCATTTTTCCTTACCACTCCCTACCTGGGCTTAATGTACTACTTCATCCCAAAAGCAGCAGGAAGACCGGTATACTCCTACAGGCTATCGATCATCCACTTTTGGGCATTGATCTTCATCTACATTTGGGCAGGTCCACACCACTTACTGTATACCTCCCTTCCAGATTGGGCCCAATCCCTTGGAATGGTATTTTCTTTGATGCTCATCGCCCCATCATGGGGTGGGATGTTAAACGGGCTGTTCACCTTAAGGGGAGCTTGGGATAAGGTGCGAAATGAACCCGAACTCAAATTCCTTGTAGTAGCTGTTACAGCATACGGTATGGCGACCCTGGAAGGTCCGCTGCTTTCTATTAAATCTGTTAATGCTATTACGCACTTCACAGACTGGACCATTGGCCACGTTCACGTGGGTACCTTGGGTTGGAATGGCTTTATGACCTTTGGGATTTTCTATTGGCTCGTTCCTAGGTTGTGGCGTACCAAGCTTTGGTCGAAACCCCTTGCGAATGCGCATTTCTGGGTAGGAACCCTCGGAATCATATTCTACTGTGTTCCATTATATATCGCTGGGTGGACTCAGGCTATGATGTGGAAAGACTTTGATGAAGGAGGGTTTCTAGTTTATAAAACCTTCCTGGAAACGGTCGTACAGATCTTACCTATGTACTGGATGAGAGCATTAGGTGGCACTTTGTATATCACTGGTGCAGTTCTCATGGTCATCAACCTGATTAAAACTACCCGCCATGGGAGCTTCCTTGGAGCAGAGAGAGCTGAAGCCTTTGCCTTAGCCAAAGTTTATAAGAAAGAGCACAATGAATACTGGCACAGATGGATTGAACGCCGTCCGATCCAACTCCTTCTACTAGCTACTGTATTGATATTGATCGGGGGTATTGCAGAATTCGTTCCTACTTTTATGGTAGAGTCTAATGTACCTAAAATAGCAGCTGTCCAACCTTATTCTCCATTAGAACTCCAAGGAAGAGACATTTACATTCGGGAGGGTTGCTACACCTGCCACTCTCAAATGATCCGTCCTTTCCGCTCAGAAACAGAACGCTATGGTCCATATTCCAAATCTGGAGAATTCGTATACGACCATCCTTTCCAATGGGGATCCAAGCGAACAGGGCCGGATTTAGCTCGGGAAGGAACCCTGAAGCTCAAAAAGTCCAATTACTGGCACTTCCAACACTTTATGGATCCAAGGACAATGGAAGCGCAATCCATCATGCCTGCCTATAGTTGGCTCCTGACCAATCGCCTGGATGTGAATAGCACCCCCGCCAAAATTCGGGTTATGCAAAGACTAGGCGTACCCTATGCAGAAGGATATGATGAAGTTGCCATTGAGGATCTCACGAAACAGGCTAAAGAAATCGCAGACGATATCCGGAAGGAATTGACTCAGATGAAGGCTGACCCCAGTATGGTTGTAGAAGATAGTGAAGTTATCGCACTCATTGCCTATCTACAGCGGCTTGGGGTAGATGCGACCGAGGGGGAGATAAGTAGTAGTCAGTAGTCAGTAGTCAGTAGTCAGTAGTCAGTAGTCAGTAGTCAGTAGTCAGTAGTCAGTAGGGTACTTGAATTGCATTCAAGAGTTACTACGGACCACCGACCATCGACTGAAAACCAAAAAAAAATAACCAAAAAAATGTATAAACTCATCTTAAGATCACTGGAAGACGCTGCACTATTTGCAGTAGTAGCATTCCTTATATTCTTCATCTTTTTTGTTGCCTTACTCGTTTACGTCATTCGGATGAAGCGATCCTATGTAGAGCACATGTCCGACCTCCCGCTAAAAGATACTCCTGTCAACCCCATTCAAAATAGAATAAGCGCTTAATAACATGAACCCAATCATCAATCGAAAAATCGGTCTATTCTTGGGGATTTTCCTCCTCGGTTCAGGTCTCTTCGCACAGGAATCGGTAGGAATCAGTCAGGATTCATTGACCAGTCTGTTATTTGTTCTTTCAATTTCCTTTGCCCTAATCTGTCTGGTTCTGGCTCTTACGATTTACGCTTTGATTAAGCCCAAAACCGAAAAGGCGACAAAAGAAGCAGAGGTACAAACTAGACAATGGAGTTGGAATAAGTTTTCCGAAAGGATTAATGCACGGGTTCCAATGGAACAGGAAGCAGGGATTACCCTAGACCACAACTACGATGGAATTATGGAATTAGATAATCGTTTACCCCCTTGGTGGCTGATTGGTTTCTACATTTCCATAGTCTTTGGAGTCGTCTACATGTGGGTGTATGACATAAATGGAACCTGGTCATCGACCCAAGCTTACGAAGAGGAAGTAGCAGAAGCTGAAATAGCTAAAGCCAACTACCTGGAGAAGTTATCTGCACAGGTAGATGAAAGTAATGTAGTATTCCTGACAGGAGCAGCTGAGCTCGCAGAGGGGGAGAAGCTTTACCAGCAGTTGTGTGCTGTATGCCACATAGCAGATGGTGGGGGCAATATAGGTCCTAACCTAACAGATCAATATTGGCTCCATGGCGGTAGTATCACTGATATTTTCAAAACCATCAAGTATGGAGTGCCTGAAAAAGGTATGATTTCCTGGCAAGAACAACTCAACCCCAAGCAGATGCAACAGGTGGCGAGTTTCATCAAAACCTTGCAAGGGACTACTCCCGCCACCCCAAAAGATCCTCAGGGAGAGCTATTCAAGGAAGCACCTGAAGCACCTACAACAAGTGATACGACTCAACTTGTAATGAATCAATAATGAAAGAGGCCAAAGTCATAGATTATGATGCCTTTCGCGACCAGATAGGAACAGTTGACGAGGAGGGTAAACGCAGGTGGGTATTTCCGAAAAAACCCAAGGGCCAATACCACCGCCTACGAGTTATCGTAACAGTTATCCTTCTTTCCATTTTCTTCGCTGGACCCTTTATAAAAATTGGAGGCTATCCCCTATTGTTGTTAAATATTCTCGAAAGGAAATTTATCATCCTGGGGGTACCATTCTGGCCTCAGGATTTTCACCTGCTCGCTTTAGGATTGATTACCCTTTTCCTATTCATTATCCTATTCACGGTGATCTTTGGAAGGATTTGGTGTGGCTGGGCCTGTCCACAAACCCTATTCATGGAGATGGTTTTTCGGAAAATCGAGTATGCCATTGAAGGAGATGCTCCTGCTCAGCGCAAATTGGCAAGAGCACCTTGGAATGGGGAAAAAATATTCAAGAAGGGATTAAAATGGACCATATTCTTCCTAATATCATTTTTGATCGCCCACACAGTGATGTCCTATCTCATTAGCTGGGAGGAGCTGATAAAAATAGTACAGGAAGGTCCTGACAAACACTGGGGAAAATTCACTTTTGTTATAGTCTTTTCAGGGCTATTCTTCTTTGTATTTACCTACCTAAGGGAACAAGCTTGTATTGTAATTTGCCCCTATGGAAGGTTGCAGGGAGCGCTGCTAGACAAGAACTCCATTGTCGTTCACTACGATCACGTAAGAGGAGAGCCTAGAGGTCCTTTGAAAAAAGGGCAAGATCGGACTTCTGGAGATTGTATCGCCTGCAAGCTATGTGTGCAAGTATGCCCAACAGGGATCGATATCAAAGATGGCACACAGATGGAATGTGTCAATTGCACAGCTTGTATGGATGTATGTGATTCCGTTATGGAGAAGGTGGGGTTTGAAAAAGGCTTGATCCGATATGCCTCTTACAATCAGGTAGAATCGGGCCAAAAATTCTCCTTTACCCCCAGGATCATTGCCTACATCGGGGTCTTGTTTGCCCTTGTCTTGGTTATGGGATTTTCCCTATCCAATCGAAACCCTGTTGAGGGAACCATTTTACGGACCAAAGGCACTTTGTATCAAATAAAAGATGAACATACGATTACCAATCTGTTCAATATTCAAATTATTAACAAGACCCATAATTCTTATGACCTGGAACTCCGCTTATT